>DJBG01000107.1:0-693 GCA_002429965.1 Hungatella sp. UBA5982 | reverse complement strand
GCTTGTGACATCATCTCTGATCCAGCAATGAGTTATGAGTTAAAAGGAAACGCACTAAGAAGTGTTGTAAAAAAAATTGTATATGATAAACGGGAAGGTACGCTGAAATTCTTCTATTATATCTCCTTATGACCAGACGGGAGGAACCATGCTGCCCGTTTGCCTGTTTATACGGCACGGCAGTATGGTCCACCATACTGGCTCATAATAAAGACAGCAAGTTTGGGATTGGGAGTCGTAATATTTACCGGATATTGTAATCTCTTTTCATACCTCCACATTAGCCGCACACTCCTTCCCATGGCCATGGATCATTGATCCAGGTCCAGTAATTCTCATCCATGACTCCATCAACCATCAGAGGGCCGCACTGCTCCTCATAAGCCTGCATTGCCTGCTGCCGCATATCAGCTACATAAAAGTAATAGTTTAATGCATCCTGATCGTCTGGATGGGTGTCAAGATACAAATTCACATCATCCATAGCAAAGCTGGCTTCATATACCTGCTTTAACAGCATATCGCAATCAACATTATAGCCTGTCATCACTGGCACCCCCCCATAATAAATGGTTTATTCAAATCCGGGAAGATAGTTCCCATGTTCATGGCTGTATCAATCGGATATACTTGCTGCCAACACTGCCATGGTACATATGCCATTCCAACTGGAAACATATCGATATTTTCGGC
>DJBG01000032.1 GCA_002429965.1 Hungatella sp. UBA5982 | reverse complement strand
CGGCGGAAACCAGCAGAAGGTGGTCGTTGGAAAATGGCTGAATAAGGATTCAGAGGTTTATATTTTCGACGAGCCGACCAAAGGGATCGACGTGGGAGCCAAGCAGGACATGTATGAGTTAATTGAAGGCTTGGCAGCCAGGGGAAAAGGTATAATTTATGCCACCTGCGAATTCCAGGAAATATTAAGTATCTGCGACCGCATCTACGTGATGTATGACGGAGAGATCATTAAAGAATTAAACGCAGCGGATACGAACGAAAAAGAACTGCTTTACTATTCGACAGGAGGTAAATGATATGTCTGGGGCAGAGAAGGTAAAAAAGAAAAGGAACGTTGGGGATTTTGTGACAAAATGGGGTACCATCGCAACGATGCTCATCATGTTCATNNCTGTTCACATTTGGAAACTGGAGTAAGGATACGGGATCGAGCATGTTTCTGACCCAGTCCAATATGATCACGATCCTTCGTGCGGTATCCATTACCACCATCATTGCAATCGGTCTTACGTTTGCCCTGGCGGTAAACGGCATGGATCTTTCCATTGGAGCTACGGCCCAGTTTGCAAATGTTTTTGTTATGACGTGCTTTGTATGGCACAATATCAATATAGGTGTTTCCATCATTCTTACGGTGCTCATTTGTTTAAGCGTTGCGGTGATCAACAGCATTTTGATCGTTAAATTCAAGATACCGGATATGGTTGCGGCACTTTCCGTAATGTTTATGTATCAGGGAGTTTCCATGACCTATTCCAAGGGCGGCGCCATCACGGAACGTATGACCCGCGCAGACGGGACCCAGGCTCCCGGCCTTGTACCCGAAGCCTTCCGGGCGTTGGGAAAGGAACCGTGGCTGATCATCATCATGATCTGCGTGGTGCTGTTCGCATACTTTTTCTTAAATTATACCAAACACGGCAGATACATGTATGCAGTAGGCGGAAATCCTGAGGCAGCCCAGCTTTCCGGAATTCCGGTAGCAAAGTATAAGATCCTTGCATACTTTCTGTCAGCCACTTTTGCGGCAATCGGCGGAATCTGTCTGGCAGCACGTGTGGGAACGGCGCAGATTTCAGCAGGTGATGCGTACTTAATGCCATCGGTATGTGCGGCTTATATCGGGTTTTCTGTATTGGGCGCAGGAAAAGCCAATGCATTCGGCACCTTTGCAGGAGCGGTGCTTGTGGGTATGCTGGAAAACGGCCTTATTATGATGTCAGTGCCTTATTATGCCATGAACATCATCAAGGGTGCAGTCCTTGCCATTGCACTTGCCATGACCTATGCAAGCGGCAAGACAAAAAATGTAAACTAAAAACATAAACGTTATATTGATCAGGGGAAGGTGACAGGAATGTCTAAATACGACAGTTATTTTTTGATGAAAGCGGAAGAGGTACCGGATTATGTTCAGGAGAAGCTCTCCTATTTTGATAAGGATGCCAGTCTGGAATGCAAGGAAATCGGAGACGGAAACTTAAACTATGTGTTCCGTGTAAAGGATCTCGCAAGTGGGAAATCCATTATCGTAAAGCAGGCAGGAGAAGCGCTTCGTATTTCAGCAGAAATGCATGTTTCCACCGACCGGGGAAGAATAGAAGCAAAGATCCTGGGAATTCAGGATTCCTATGCACCGGGACTGGTTCCAAAGGTTTATCTGTATGACGGAACCATGTGTGCCATGGCTATGGAGGATATGACTGNNACCGAAATTTGCAGACCATGTGACCACTTTTATGGTAAATTCCCTTCTGCGAACAACGGATGTTGTCATGGGACACAAGGATAAGAAGGAGCTGGTTAAAAGCTTTATCAATCCGGACTTATGTGAGATTTCAGAGGATCTGGTATACAGCGAGCCCTTTATTGATTACAACCACAGGAACAATGTATTTCCTCCCAATGCAGATTTTGTAAAAAAGGAACTGTACGAGGATCAGGCCCTGCATCTGGAGGCTGCCAAACTGAAATTTGAGTTTATGAACAATGCCCAGTCTTTAATACACGGGGATTTACATACGGGCTCCGTGTTTATCAACAAGGAGCATACTTATATCTTTGATCCGGAATTCGCCTTCTTTGGACCTATGGGCTATGATATCGGCAATGTCATTGCAAACATGTTTTTTGCATGGTGCAACGGTGACGCTGCCATAGAGGATGAAAAGGAAAAAGAAGAGTTTTGCAGCTGGTGCTTAAACACCATCTCTGATATCGTGGATCTGTTCGTTGAAAAATACAATAAGGTATATGACGAGCATGTGACGGAAACCATGGCAAAAGTTCCGGGATTCAAAGAATGGTATCTGGAAGGCATCCTTTCCGACACTGCCGGAGTGGCAGGACTGGAATCCATCCGCCGGACCGTGGGAATGGCCAATGTGATCGATATTACCACGATTTCCGATGAGGAAAAACGGGCAAGAGCCGAAAAGATCGTCATTACTCTGGCAAAGAATTATATCATGAACCGCCGCAGTTTCCGTTGCGGAGCGGATTACTTAAATGCGATAAAAGAGGCAACAGGCAAGTTTTGAGACCGGCAACAGGATTGAAAGCCGGAAACAAGAAAGGGATAAAAATGAGCGAAGAAACAAAAAAATCCATCATGGACTATGATACCGTGGCTCTTGACGAGGAGAACAATGCCCTGGTGATCATAGACCAGACACAGCTTCCATATCATACGGAAATTCTTTCCCTGACAAAACAGGAGGATATCTGGAATGCAATCTATCTTCTTCAGGTAAGAGGGGCACCTGCCATCGGAGTGGCGGCAGCCATCGGAATCTATCTGGCCGCAAGAGAGATCAAAGCAGATGGTTATGATGATTTTTATGCAGAATTTCAAAAGGCAAAGGATTATCTTGATTCCGCACGTCCCACTGCCGTCAATTTATCATGGGCGCTGAAACGGATGGAACAGGTAGTTTTGAAAAACAAAGAGAAAACCGTTACTGAAATCGTAGAGCTTCTCCATAAAGAGGCGGTAGAGATCCGGGAAGAGGATATCTGGGTTTGCAAGATGATTGGAGAATATGGCCTTTCTCTCGTAAAACCGGGTGATGGTCTTCTTACCCACTGCAATGCCGGGCAGCTGGCAACGGTAAAATACGGAACCGCTACGGCTCCTATGTACCTTGGACACGAAAGAGGCTATGGTTTCCGCATCTTTTCCGATGAGACCAGACCCCTTCTTCAGGGCGCCAGACTGACTTCATTCGAATTAAAGGAATCAGGACTTGATGTCACTGTGATATGCGACAACATGTCGGCTACAGTCATGAGAAATGGCTGGGTAAATGCCGTATTTGTAGGCTGTGACCGGGTGGCGGCCAATGGGGATACCGCAAACAAGATCGGNNACATCCACCATTGATATGAATACCCCTACCGGTAAGGAGATCCACATTGAGGAGCGCCCGGCAGAGGAAGTAGTGGAAATGTGGTATAAAAAGCGGATGGCGCCGGAAGGCGTAAAGGTATTTAATCCCGCATTTGATGTGACGGATAATGATCTGATCGCAGGAATCGTGACAGAGTATGGGATTGCCAAAGCGCCTTATACAGAATCATTAAAAGAAATATTCAGGAAAAAGGAAGAGGCCCTGAAAGCGAAAGAAATGTAAGTTTTTGGCATAAGAAAAAGAGGATGTCTCAAAGGAACTGGGACATCCTCTTGCCAAAATCAGGCTATGCTTCCATTGTTTCGTAAAGTTCTACATTATTTTTGGAAAGGTATTCTCTCCACTGGTCGTCCATCCGTTTGTCAGTGACCAGCCCTGTTATGGTTTCAAAGCCGGATATCCGGATAAAAGAGGTCTTATCGAATTTGGAGTGATCCGCTACGAGGTAAACGTGATTGCTTCTGGTCATCAGCATCTGTCGTNNAAAGGATTCTAAATTCTTAAGGGCCGTATTGCCTACAAAAGCTTTGTCCCGGGGAGTATAAGATCCTCCGATGGAAATGAGGCGGATATCCTCTTTGTCATACAGTTCATTGATGATCAGCAGGGAATTTGTTACCACGGTGAGGCGCATTCCCTGTAAGGTCTTTGCCAGCTGCAGGGCCGTGGTAGAAGCATCCAGGAAAATAGAATCCCCGTTGTGAATGATTGACAGGCACTTTTTCGCGATGGCCTGCTTGCTTTCCATATATGCGGTTTCCCGGATCGTTAAATCTACGTTATTCTCAACCCCGTCTTGTATGAATGCACCGCCGTATGTTCTGGTCAGGAACCCATCATCCTCCAATTGCTTTAAATCCCGCCGGATGGTTTCCTCGGTCACGGAGAAGATTTTGGAAAGTTCGGTCACCGTAACACTTTTCTTTTCTAAAATAATATCTTTGATCTTGGCTTTCCTCGTTACTGCTAACATAGGCATGTTCCTTTCTTTGTGGCAATAAATGTTTAATTAAAATAAAATGCAATATAAAACCATAAGAATCAGGTGGTATATAAGTATATTGTATAATTATTTTGCTTAAATGTAAAGAAGAAACGGATGAAATAAAAATAAAACAGTATAATCAGAAATAAAACAACACAAAACATTGACAAACAAACACAAAAGTGGTAAAAATACAGTATAAAAGATGAGAGTTCGGACAGAAAGAACATGTAGTTGTTTGGACTTTGGAGGTAAAGATATGATGACAGTTCAAGGCGTAAAGTACATGTCTGATTTTGAAGCCAAAAAGGCAATTTTGGACATCGGCAAGCGTATGTACGGCAAAGGCTTTGTAGCCTCGAATGATGGAAACATCAGCTGTAAGGTAGGGCCGAACACCATCTGGACGACGCCGACCGGGGTATCAAAGGGATTTATGACACAGGATATGCTGGTGAAAATGGATTTAAACGGAAAAGTACTGATGGGAAGATATAAGCCCTCCTCAGAAGTAAAAATGCATTTAAGGGTTTATAAGGAAAATCCGGATGTGCAGGCAGTCACACACGCCCACCCGCTGGTTGCAACCAGTTTTGCCATTGCCGGGATCAGCCTGGATGCCGCGATCCTTACGGAGGCGGTGCTGGGGCTTGGATCTATCCCGGTTGCAAAGTACGCGACGCCGGGTACGGATGAAGTACCTGATTCCATCGCTCCCTTTGTGAATACCCACAATGGCGTACTCCTTGCAAACCATGGGGCACTGACATGGGGAAAAGACATTTACCAGGCATTTTTCAGGCTGGAATCCATTGAGTATTATGCGACCATATTGATGTACACAGGCAATATCATCGGACGCCAGAATCTGCTTTCCTGCGACCAGGTAAATAAGCTGCTGGATATCCGGCATAAGCTTGGTATCACGGCCGGCGGGATTCCCCCGTGTTCTGTAGAGGAAACGAATATGAAAGATGTGGTCTCTGCAGCAGATGTCCATCCGGAAGAGCAGATAGGACATGGACCTGCATTAAAAGGGGTAACTTCCATTGTAAGACCGGGAGAGAGCCTGCCAGACTCCGGCTGCGGCTGTACCGGCGTGACACAGAAGGCTCTGACCTCAGAGAAACAAAAGCCTGTGCAGGCGGAAGCATTAGGTAAGGCAAAGGAGGAAATCATAGCCGAAGTAGTGAGAAGAGTGACAGAGCAGCTAAACTAGGAGGCATATCATGGAAATTGGGGCAAAAGAGATAGAACTAATTGTAAGGGAAGTACTTGCAGGCATAGAAAACAGGGGCGCAAAGCNNGGGGTAGAGGATGCCATTAAGGCGGCCTACGCAGCCCAGCGTGAATGGGTAGAGCATTACAGGGTGGAGGACAGACGGAGAATCATTGAGGCCATCCGGGTGACAGCAAAAAGCCATGCGGAAACCCTGGCAAAAATGGTTTGGGAAGAAACCGGAATGGGGCGTTTTGAGGATAAGATCCAGAAGCATATGGCTGTTATTGAAAAGACTCCGGGTGTGGAGTGTCTGACCACGGATGCCATTTCAGGTGACGAAGGGCTTATGATCGAAGAGTATGCTCCCTTTGGAGTGATCGGAGCCATCACGCCGTCCACCAATCCAACGGAAACGATTATCAACAATACCATCAGCATGATAGCCGGAGGAAATTCCGTTGTGTTTAATGTACATCCGGGTGCGAAGAGATGCTGTGCCCACTGTCTGAAGCTTCTTCATCAGACCATTGTGGAAAACGGAGGCCCGGCAAATTTAATCACCATGCAGAAAGAACCTACCATGGAGGCAGTGAGCAAAATGACGGCTGATCCCAAAATCCGCCTCATGGTTGGTACAGGAGGCATGCCAATGGTAAATTCCCTGCTTCGTTCCGGAAAGAAGACCATCGGGGCAGGTGCGGGAAACCCGCCGGTCATTGTAGACGATACCGCGGACATAAGCCTTGCGGCAAAAGAGATTTACCGTGGAGCTTCCTTTGATAACAACATTCTTTGTCTGGCGGAAAAAGAAGTCTTTGTCATGGAAAGG
>DJBG01000008.1 GCA_002429965.1 Hungatella sp. UBA5982 | reverse complement strand
ATAAGGTTAAAAATAGTGGCTCTGTCACCGACGTGAATATCTTTCCTGGCGTATTCCGTGCTGAGTATTTCTTCTGAGAAATAAAAGGAGTTGTAATCTCCCTGTTCAAAGGACAAACGGGGGTAATCAGCCAGGTCTTCAAGAGTTACATATTTTTT
Organism: Hungatella sp. UBA5982; assembly: GCA_002429965.1. Classification (GTDB taxonomy): domain Bacteria; phylum Bacillota; class Clostridia; order Lachnospirales; family Lachnospiraceae; genus Lacrimispora. Next base: position 14,768 of record DJBG01000008.1, on the reverse strand, counting down.
CCTGGCAAGGGGATTGGAGGCACTTATAAAAACATGAGGAACGGCATTAAACAGCGGATGAAATGTCAGATTGTTTTCCCGCAGCAGCTTTTCTAACACCTGGCGGTTAAAATTGTTCATGTAGAGTATACCGAGTTCGCTGCGCAGGTTTTTAACATCCTCCACAATCTCAAAAGTCCTTGCTTCCCGCAGTGTGTACTCATATTCTTCTGCATCGGTTTTTTTTACCATATTGACAAATGCATTCACAGCAAAGGCGTAGTGCTGGGTGGATATGGAGCACAGCCGCCGTGACGGTTTCTTGTTCAGCCACCGTTGTTCTAAGAGACTCGCTTGTTCAACGACCTGACGGGCGTAACCCAGAAACTCCGCACCGTCAGTGGTTAAAGATATGCCTCTCGGAGTCCGGGTGAGAAGTTCGTGTCCGATTTCCGCTTCTAATTCCCGGAGAGCGTTTGAAAGGCTTGGCTGGGCAATAAACAATCGTTCGGCGGCTTTGTTGATAGAACCGCAGTTTGCCACTTCGATAAAATATTTTAACTGTTGTAANNAACCGGCTGTATAACCGCCCAGAAATATTCTGCGATTTCCTCCGGCGGCTGTTTCATATGATTTTTCAGCCACCACCGTACCAGATTGACAAAGCTCCTTGAAATATGATCGATGAGAAAGTCTTCCGGTACAATGGTATTTTTACGGGTGTTCCCACTAAATATGTGCAGCGTCACAAGTTCATGGAAGTATTGATGAAAGTAACTCTGGAACAGTTCCCCGTTTTCGCAGGTCAAAAGGATAATCATCGTCCGCCCATGCTCTCTTAAGTGGTAGAGAATATGGGTGACAATCGCCTTTGGATCGCCGGTTACCATTGAAAAGTCATGAGTCGGTTCTGCCTCCGGCTTTTGGGAAAAAACATGCTCAAACAGTTCCGCACACATTTCCCGCAAAAGATCGTCCTTTGTTGGAAAGTGGGCATAGAAGGTTGTCCGGCCCACGTTGGCTTCATCAATGATTTCCTGCACGGTGATTTGCGAATAGCTGTTATGAATCAGCAGTTTGCTGAATGCATCGAATATTGCTTCCCTTGTTTTTCTTTGTCGTCTGTCCATATACCTCTCCATTTTGAACAATTTTGCAGATTTGTTCGGTATCGTACATTATGAATAAATCGTTTCTTGTATCGCTTAAGTGTCATTGTTATACTATTTAAAGAACAATATGTTCTGTTATGAACTTATTGTACTGAAAAATGTTAAAAGAATCAAGAGACAATTTTGGAGGACAGATCATGTTGAAAAAAATAAGCGACTTATTTGCTGGGCTTACTATGACTATATTTTCCGGTGCGTTTCTGGTGCTCAGCCTGANNTCCCTTTTGAATCCGGCATGGATAACCATTATTTTATCCGGATTTCCACTTGTTTTTCTTGCAGTCACTAGATTGGTATATGAAAAATGGATCTCTTCCGCATTGCTGATCTCTATTGCGATGGCTGCCTCCATTGCCATCGGTGAATACTTTGCTGCCGGTGAGGTTGCCTTCATCATGGCAATTGGTGCAATTTTAGAGGAAAAAACGGTTGAACGGTCTAAAAGGGGATTAAAGCAGTTAATCAGTCTTACACCCATGATTGGAAGAAGAATTCTTACTGATGCATCGGGAAGCCGGGAGGAAATAATCCCGTTGGAACTGATCAGGAAGGGCGATATCCTTCGTATACTGCCTGGGGAAGCAATCCCCGTAGACGGAGAATTAACAGAGGGAAACACATCCATAGATCAATCGATCATAACCGGAGAATCACTCCCGGTGGATAAAAGCGTGGGAGATCAGGTTTTCTGCGGAACCATCAACCGTTTCGGATCGATTGAGATTGTTACGGCAAGGGTTGGCGAGGATTCTTCCCTGCAAAAACTGATCCGAATGGTTGAGGAGGCTGAAAATAAAAAAGCGCCTATGCAGCGTATTTCGGATAAATGGGCGACATGGCTTGTGCCGGTGGCATTAGGTATTTCTGCGGCAGCATTTGGTATCACATGGGCCCTTGGATATGAAATCACGGAAGCTTTAAACCGTGCCGTTACCGTCCTTGTGGTTTTCTGCCCATGTGCATTGGCTCTGGCTACCCCCACCTCTATTATGGCAGCCATCGGCCAGGCAACAAAGCACGGCGTTATCATTAAATCCGGTGAAGCATTGGAAAATATGGGAAAGGTGGATTGCATTGCCTTTGATAAAACCGGGACTTTAACCAACGGCAATCTAGTGGTCTCAGATGTGGTTCCTTTGAAAGAAGAAGTAGGGAAAGAACAGCTTTTAAGCCTGGCGGCCTCTGCGGAAGCCTATTCAGAACATCCTTTAGCCAAAGCGATTGTCGCTCATGCGAATGAACTGCAGATGACAATAGGGCCTGCAGACAATTTTCAGATGCTGCCGGGAAAAGGCATCTCTGCAACGGTCAACGGACAGACACTGCTATGCGGAACCGTAAGCTTCTTAAAAGAATATGAGATACCGATGGATGAATTGGCGTTCATCAAATTAAAGGAGTTTCGTTCACAGGGAAAAGCGATGATACTTGTGGCAAAAGAAAGGTCATTAATCGGAGCGATTACCCTTTCCGATACGCTGCGGGATACCGCTCATGGCGTGGTAAAGGAACTCCATGGCATGAATAACCAAGTCGTGCTGCTGACCGGAGATCATATTCAAGCGGCACGATATTTTGCTGAAAGGACTGGTATTTCGACTGTGAAAGCCGGGCTGCTTCCCGAAGATAAAGTCAGCAGTATTGCGGAACTTAAAAAACAAGGAAAAAAGGTGTGCATGATCGGGGATGGCGTCAATGACGCACCTGCGCTTAAACTTGCAGATGTAGGTGTGGCCATGGGCAGTATGGGAAGTGATATCGCTATCGAAGCGGCAGACATTGCTTTGGCCGGCGACGATATTTCAATGATTCCATATTTAAAAAGGCTGTCCAATTCTACGGTTCACACCATAAAATTTAACATCGCTGTGTCAATGGCAATTAATTTTACCGCCATACTTTTATCGGTAACAGGCGTACTAAACCCGGTTAGCGGTGCATTGGTACATAATGCAGGCTCTGTACTGGTGGTACTGAACGCTGCGCTGCTCTATGACCGGAAGTTTATGTAAGGAGGAGATGAGAAAGAGGCCATTATCAGGATTCAGGAAAAATCCGCCAATCAGGAAAGAGCATCCCTCAATGTGCAGGGGTGCTCTTTCTTCTATCTTTGCCCAATAATCGTCAATTCCCCGTATTATGGCTATCTGAGAGAGGTTTACCATGTCCTGCAGGAACATGGAATTCGTATAAATTTTATAAATCTGANNACAATATAATATTGCGCTATTTTTTATAGAAAAACAGACAAACTATCTGTAAAAAGATATCGTTATGTCGGAAGGATTTCTTAAATAAGGAGGAGCTTCAATTGCAGAGCTTTTTGGAAAAGACTAATTTTTATATAAATTCACCGTTTCTGCTGAATACTCTATTGATACTGGCTGTGTCGATCTGCCTTGTACTCTTCATATTGTATTACCGGCGTTATCATTTTAGTAAGAAAGTGCATTTCCCGGCCTGCTTCCAGGGAGAAGAAAATAAACTTGATCCAAGCGAGTGGGAGAAGCAGATGCTTGATATGGCAGAAAGCCATAGCCAGGTCAGACTGGTGGGACATAGCTTTGTTCTTAATGATTATAATCAGTCCGCCTATAAAAAACTGAATAAAATAAGAAACAGCATCTCTGCAGTATCCACGGATATCATTTCCCTGATTCCGGCGGCACGCTGGCTCTTTGACAATTTCCAGATGTTGTACCGGGAAATTAAAAAAGTCCGTACCTCGGGAACCAGCTATGCCGTATTGCCGGTTCTGGAGGGAAAGGAATACCGGAACTTTCCCCGTATTTATGTTGTGGCAAAAAAGATGGTGGCTCTTTCCGGCGGACACTTAAGTGAAGAAAATATTTCTGTGATGTTAAAGGCTTATCAGCAGAAGATCCCCCTTACGGACAAGGAAATCTGGGTTTTACCGGAAGTGCTGGGCTTTTGTATTCTTGAAGAAATCATTGTAATCGCGGAAGAAATTCTTCATATGATTGATGTGAAGTCAAAGGCAGAAAGGTTTCTCCGGGATAAGCTGGCAGATAAGAAGGGACCGGCCGATATATCAGCGCTGCTTTGCAAAACAGAGGATAACTTAAAGCAGAACTACTCGTTCCATGCCCATGTAATACACCTGCTGAAAAACCTGTCTTTTGATGAGGCTTCCATTCAAAAATACCTGGAACATCATTTTTCTTCTCTGGAAAGGCAGATGAAGACCTCCGGCATATTCATGGAGGAAGGAAAGATTGAATCATTTCTTGAGACAAATATCCGGACCTTGATTGTCAGTTTAAGGGATATTAATGAAGTTGATGAAGAAAAATTCTTTGAGGAATATTCTTGTCTGGAGCAGATTTTATCACAGGATCCGGATGGGGTATATCCAAAGATGGATTTGGAATCCAGGGGTATGTACCGTGGGGTGATCGTTAAATTATCGCACCGTTATCGGCTGCTGGAGGAAAAGATTGCAAGGGACTGTCTGGAGCTGGCGGTTCAGGGCAGGGAGGACTTACATTGTTCTCATCATGTGGGCTCCTATCTTTTGGGTAAGGGTTATCCGATTCTGAAAGCAAAGGCGTTAGGAAAACCGATTCCTCAAAATATTAAGAAAAGGATGAATGTAAATGGCATCCTTTATTTCCTTACTTTGTTCCTGATTATTCCGGGACTTTGCGCCTGTTTACTCTATGCTTTCCGGAACCTTGGCGGGCTTTGGAAGACCAGCCGGCAAGTGATCATCCTTCTGGCGGCAATGCCGCTTTTAATGGGTATTTCCATAGAGATTACAAATTTTATTTTTACAAGAAGAATTAAAGTCAGGAAGATTCCTTCCCTGAACTATCTGGAGGAAATTCCGGAGGATGCAAAGACTTTTGTGGTTATGCCGGTTATTGTCTCCTCAAAGGAACAGGGCTTGGGGTACATGGAACGTCTCCAAAAACATTACCTTGCGAACCCGCAGCAGGGCCTTTTCTTTGCATTGCTGCTTGATTTTGAGGATTCCCCGGATCAGCTCATGGCAAAGGACCAGGTGATCGAAAATGCTCTTGCTGCACGTATGAAGGAGCTAAATGAGCTCTATCCGTCGGAACAACAGCGCTTTTCCCTGTTCTTCCGCAGCCGCAAATGGAATAAAGCGGAAAACTGTTATATGGGCTGGGAGCGTAAAAGAGGAAAGCTGGAAGAGTTTAATAATCTTTTAAATGGAGCAGAAAAGGAGAATACCACCTTTTCCTCCATTTACTGCGACGTAAAGCTCCTTACCACCTTCCGGTATGTAATCACACTGGATGCGGATACCAATCTGCTTCGTGACAATGCAGCAAAACTGGTAGGACTGATTGATCATCCTTTAAATAAACCGATTCTGGATCCGGCAGGCCAAAAGGTGGAAGAGGGCTATGTCATCATTCAGCCCTCGGTAAGAAACCATATTGTGGATAAGAACGGCAGCAGGTTTGCGAAAATTTTCGGTGGAGAATCGGGCCTTGCCCATTACGGAACCGTAATATCAGATATTTACCAGGATATTTTCAACAAAGGAATCTATACCGGGAAGGGCATCTATGATAGGAAAGCCTTCCACAAAGTACTTCAAAACAAGGTACCGGAAAACAGGATTCTCAGTCATGACCTTTTTGAGAGCTGCTATGCAAGGACGGCTTTTTCCAGTACGGTCAAGATTATGGACAATTTTCCAACCAGTGTTTTATCCTTTACCAAAAGGGAACACCGATGGCTGCGCGGGGACTGGCAGCTGTTACCCTGGCTGTTTTTAAGAAAGACCCAGGACGGGAGAAACTTATGCGCACTGTCAAGATGGAAAATTTTTGACAACTTAAGAAGAAGCCTGGTTCCATTAAGTAAGACGTTATTTGTATTGCTGAATCTGGCATGGATGCCAAAGGCATATTATCTTTGGCTGCCCATTGTGTTCTTTAATGATATATTTACCCTGGTGATTCAGCTGCTTGCAGTAATCACCCAAAAGCTGATCAGGCCAAAACTTGCCCTTGTTTATAAATCCTTTTTAAAGGAGCTTGCTGCAATGTTTTACAGAGCATTTCTGGAGTTTACAATCACTCCTTACCGTGCTTATGTCGCAACTGATGCGATGATCAGAACCCTGTATCGGATCATTATCAGCAAAAAAAATCTGCTTCGCTGGAATACGGCGGAAGCAGTGGACGCCTCCATTGTCAATACCAGAAGAGGATATTTTATCACCATGTGGAGTTCTCTTCTTCCGGCGATTGTCCTTGGGATCATTTTATTTATGGGATATTTAAACCCGGCAGGAATGATTTTGACGGCAATCGTTATTGCCGACTGGTGCTTTGCCTCCCAAATCGCCTACCGGATCAGTCAGCCGGATAAAAAGCTTCATCATAAGAATAATGCACAGAACAATGAACTGCTTCTGGATACTGCACGCAGAACCTGGCAGTTTTTTAAGGAGCTTTCCACTAAGGAGAATAACTGGCTTTGTCCGGATAATTACCAGATATCTATGGTTGAAAAAGTCAGTGATAAAACATCGCCGACCAATATGGGCCTTCAGTTTCTGGCAATCCTGTCAGCCAGGGATTTGGGATTTGAAACGTTAAGCTCTACGGTTATAGTCGTGGAAAACTTAATGGAAACGATTCAGAAAATGCCGAAATTCAATGGACATCTCTATAACTGGTATCATATTCAAACCCTGGAGGTTTTAAACCCTGCCTATATATCAACCGTAGACAGCGGCAATTTCCTGGGTCATCTGGTCGCTCTGAAAAACGGACTTTTAGAACAGATCGACAGGCCGGTTTATCCGGAGAATTTTCTGTCCGAACTTAAGATTGCGGTTGAAAACAGCAATGAGGAAATTCGGATGAGAACAGGCAATCCTGCCGGAAATGAACTTAAGGCCAGGTATCAAAGGATAGGGGAGCTGACAGACGATATTGCGGAAATCTGGGAAGATTTAAACGAAAGGGAGCTTACACCGACTGAAGATTACCCATGGACCAGACAGCTGATGAATCTCGTAGACAGCACCGTAAAGGAAGCTGCGGCCTTAAAACTGAAGGAAGAGACCTTTTCTTCTCATCCTTCCCTTCGCAGTATTACGTCGGAGGAGAATAAATTTGCGGATAGCATGATAGAACGGATCGGAGCGCTCGGCAATAAAATAGACTGCATTTTAACAAATGTTGATTTCCGCTTTTTATTTAACGAAAAGAGAATGCTGTTCCATATCGGATATCATGTTTCCTCCCACACGCTGGATGAGGGATGCTATGACTTGATGGCGTCAGAATCGGCACTTACAAGCCTTCTTGCCATAGCCATGGGAGAAGTACCGCTAAAGCATTGGCATAAACTGGGAAGACCGCTGACCATTGTGGGAGGCATTCCCTGCTTTGTATCCTGGAGCGGTACGATGTTTGAATATCTGATGCCCAATCTCGTATTCAAAGAATATGAAGACTCCGTCTATGCCCAGACCTCCAGGGCAGCGGTGCTCCAGCATATGAAGTATGCGAAAGAGGCGGAGATTCCCTGGGGAATATCGGAATCCCAGTATTACCGGTTCGACTTAAACTCTAATTACCAGTACAAGGCCTTCGGTGTTCCAAAGATAAGACTCCAGCCGGTCCGTAAAAATTCCCTGGTAGTTGCTCCCTATGCAACGATGCTGGCACTGGATATCGCAGAAGAGGAATGCATGGGAAATTTAAAACGGCTGAAGGAATTAGGCGCTTACGGCGCTTACGGTTTCTATGAATCCGTAGATTTTAATGTACCAAATTCTGTGGAACTGACACCTTATTGCATTGTAAAATCCTATATGGCCCATCACCAGGGGATGAATCTGGCTGCAATTAATAATTATCTGAATGGGGGAATCCTTCGGGAGAGGTTTCATGGGGAGATGATGATAAAAGCCTCAGAAGTTCTTCTGGAAGAAAAACGCCAGTCCTATTTGATTTCCATTGCAAAACAGGGATATACAATAAAGATCGGGAAGGCTCTTTTTAAAGAAGACATTTACAGTAACCGGTATGTCAATCGCACCGGCGTGAATCCACCGGTTGTGAATTATTTATCAAATGGTATGTATTCATTGATGATAACTACCGATGGAGACGGCTTCAGTAAATATGAAGACCGGATGCTTTACCGTTTCCGGTCGGATATTTATGCGAATACAGGTAATTATATCTATATCAAAGACATGAAGCAGGGGAAGGTTTGGAGTGCCGCTTATCATCCGACCAGAAAGTCGCCGGATGATTACCAGGTGGTTTTCAGCCCGCACCAGGCGGAATTTAAACGCAGGGATGGGGATATCTCATCAAACATGATTGTCAGCTTGAATGCGGACCAAAACTATGAGATACGTAAGGTTATCTTTACCAATCACGGGAATGAGGAAAAGCAGTTGGAAGTGACCAGCTATCTGGAGGTGGTGGATGATACTCATCTGGCAGAAATAAGCCATCCTGCATTCAATAAGCTCTTTCTGGAGAGTGAGTACTTAGAAGAGCAGGACATCTTCCTTGCAAAAAGACGGCGGAAAGATGATGATGATAATCCTTATTTGATGCACATGGTAAGAACAGGAACAAAGTTATGCAAAAAATTGGAATATGAAAATGACAGAAAACGCTTTATAGGAAGAAACAATACCTTGGAAAATCCGGATTCTGTGGTTAACAGCATTGCTTTTTTAAATAATTCGGGATTTTGTAATGATCCGATCATGAGCCTGCGGGCACAGATTTGCATTGGGGCAGGTGAAACCGCCTGTATTTCTTTTATTACCGGAGTGTGCCAAAGTAAAGCGGAAGCGATAAAAATCGCAGGGGAATTAAATGTAAGTTACCGGATCGATGATATCCTGGAGAAATTCCGGCTTCAAACGAATCTGGAGTTAAAGTATTTAGAGATTACCAGATCACAGTTAAACGCCTTTCAGGATTTAATCAGCCCTGTTTTCTATCCTTCGGGCATTTACCGGGGGCCGGATGAAAATATAAGGCGGAACTTTATGAATCAGAGCTTTTTATGGAAATTCGGAGTGTCCGGCGATAACCCCATTCTGCTTTTAATGGTCCGGTCCATAAAAGAGGAGAGAATCGTGAAGGATGCATTAAAGGCTTATNNAATGTCAAAGAAAATCAGTATGAATTACTTGAAGAATATTAGGCTTTAAGGAGGAAGGGCTTTGGACACAGCATCTGCACCAACAACACAGGAAAAAGAAACAGAAAATTATGAATTTTTTAACGGCTTCGGAGCATTTGCCTGTGAAGGCAGGGAATATGAAATTCTGCTGGAGGGGAATAACAGGCCGCCGGCACCCTGGATAAATGTTGTCTCAAACAAGAACTTTGGATTCCAGATATCGGAGTCGGGCGCTGGTTTTACCTGGAATATCAACAGCAGGGAAAATAAGCTGACTCCATGGTCCAATGACCCTGTAAGTGACAAAGCCTCTGAGGCAATCTATATTCTGGATGAAGTATCCGGTGAGGTAATGACTCCCATGTCATTAGGAAGGTCTGACCGGGGCACTTACCGGGTAAGGCATGGTTTTGGATACAGTAAGTTCCTTCATGAGGAAGCGCTTATTTGTCAGGAGCTGACTGTTTTTACTCCTTTGGATGAGTCATTGAAGCTATGGAGCCTTACGCTTACAAACCGTTCGGATAAGGTGAAATATTTAAGCCTGACCTATTACGTGGAATGGGTTTTGGGAACCCAGGGGGAGCAAACCAATCCCTATATCCTGACCACCTATGACAATGAGCATGAATGCTTATATGCAAAGAATATTTACACGATGAACTTTCAAAATACCTATTCCTACCTGTTTTCCAGTGAAACCATCATCGGTTATACCGGGGACAGGCAGGAATTTCTGGGGCAAAAGGGCAGCGTCCGGGAGCCGCGGGGAGCGGAGGTCAAGCTATCCTGCAATACGGGGGTATGCTTTGATCCCTGCGGGGCAATTCAGGTATCCGTTGCAATACAGCCGGAAGAGAGCAAGACGGTGTTGTTTGGGCTGGGGCAGAGCACCAGCCTTGAAGAGATATACAAAACCAGAAATAAGTACAGGGAAACCGCCGCTTCTGCAAAGGAGCTTGACAGGGTGAGAACTTATTGGGACGGGTTATTAGGGACGGTTAAAGTCAAAACAAAGGACAGGGCATTGGATATCCTGGTTAACGGCTGGCTGCTCTATCAGACGGTGTCCTGCCGCATCCAGGCAAGAGCAGGCTTTTATCAGTGTGGAGGAGCCTATGGATACCGGGACCAGCTGCAGGATACCCTTTCCCTTCTCTTTGCAGATTCAAGCATTTTGCGCGGGCAAATTCTTATAGCCTGCAGCAGGCAGTTTGAAGAGGGAGATGTCCAGCATTGGTGGCATCCTCCCATGGGGATCGGTGTGAGAACGAGAATAACCGATGATTTGCTGTGGCTGCCTTATTGCACCGCTGCTTATATCCGAAGTACCGGGGATACCACAATTTTAAAGGAGAAAGTCCCTTATATCAAAGGTCCGGTGCTTAAGGAGGGGCAGCATGATGTGATGTTTACCCCGGAAATATCCCAAAGTTTCGGAAGTGTTTATGAACATTGCAAAAAAGCCATCGACCGGACCAGCTTCGGAGAACATGGACTTCCTCTCATGGGAGGAGGTGACTGGAATGACGGTATGAATGAGGTAGGAATAGCGGGGAAGGGAGAGAGTGTCTGGCTGGCATGGTTTTTCTACACAGTGTTGGGTGACTTCATTCCTTTGTGCCATCAGGAGGATGATGAGGCCTACGGCCGGGAACTGGAGCAGAAACGGGAAAGCCTGCTTCAAAGCATCGAAGAACACACCTGGGATGGGGAGTGGTATCTTCGAGCCTTTTACGACGACGGCTCGAAACTGGGATCCAAGGAAAATGATGAGTGCAGGATCGATTCTATCAGCCAGTCCTGGAGTGTGATATCAAAGGGGGCGAAAGAGGAACGGGCTAAAACGGCAATGCAGTCGGCATGGCGTTATCTGGTAAGAGAGGAAGAGGCCATTTCCCTGCTTTTGACGCCTCCCTTTAATAAAACAAGCAAAAACCCAGGTTATATTAAAAATTATATCCCCGGCATGCGGGAAAACGGAGGCCAGTATACCCATGCGGCGGTCTGGCTGGCGATTGCCACGTCAATGCTCCGTGACCATCACATGGCACAAACCCTGTTCACCATACTCAACCCGATTCATGTGACGCAAACCAGGAAGGATGTGCTCAGGTACGAGAAGGAGCCGTATGTCATGACGGCGGATATCTCCTTAAGCCCGCCCTATACCGGAAGAGGCGGATGGAGCTGGTACACCGGTTCTGCCGGATGGATGCNNGGAAAGAGGGGAATGAGCTGATCATTGATCCGGTCACACCGGCAAGTTTCGGCGATTTTTCCATTGAATATAAGTATGGCAGGTCCATCTATGAAATCAGGGTTGAAAGCAGAAGCAAGGGAATGCTGACTACGGAAGCAGTCACTTTGGATGACAGGTTCATTCAGGGGAACAGGGTTTCATTGGTGGATGATGGAGAAAAGCATCTGGTTATCGTATAGTGCCTTGCGCTGTTCCTGGGAAACAGAGTCTGTAGCAGCAGGAATGGGGATCAATGGAGGTAAAATGAAGACTGACAGACGATTAAATAATGCTTATAAAAATGCTGATATCGTGTATTTTGATGATAATTCAAAATATATATTTTTTAGTGATATCCACAGAGGGGATGACAGCATTTCAGATGAATTCACTAGAAATCAGAATGTTTTTTTGCATGCATTAAATTACTATTATAAAGAAGGATATGAATATATAGAAGTTGGAGATGGAGATGAGCTTTGGGAATACAAGAATTTTAGCGTTATTCGTTTAGCTCACAGCGATGTTTTTACAGTAATCAAAAAGTTTTATGATGAAGACCGCTTTATTATGTTATATGGGAATCATAATATTTATTTAAAGTCAAAGCGATTTATCAAAGCGAATTATTATCAATATTATGATGAATACAACCAAATACGAGTGGACTTATATAGGGGACTGAAGCCGAAGGAGGCTATCATTCTTAAACATAAGAAAACGAAACAGAAGATTTTTGTGCTGCATGGGCATCAGGGTGACGTTATTAATGATCAGTTATGGTTTATTTCCATGTTATTACTTCGATATTTTTGGAGGTATTTGCATATCGTTGGGTTCGGCAATCCAACCAGCCCGGCCCGTAATTTATTTAAAAGACACAAAGTAGAGAAGGTTTATGACAGATGGATAGAAAAACATAAAATGATGCTGATCTGTGGACATACTCACAGACCAAAGTTTCCGAAAGCAGATGACCTCCCTTACTTTAATACTGGCTGTTGTATACGTACCCGTGGGATTAATGGGATTGAAATCGTAAATGGTAAAATACAAATGGTTGACTGGAGAATAGCTGCCAATGAAAAAGGAGAATTGCGTGTGCACAGGACAGTAGTCAGAGGACCGATACCTCTTGAAAATTATGATTATAAAAACAATCCATATTCGACTCATTATAATAACTGAGGCGTAAAACCGCCTGAGGTTCTTGTTAACTGTATTGCTCCAGGCTGGATCAATGTAACAGAGCAGCAGGAATTCAGCCGTGAAGACCGCTTCGCAATTCCTGCAGGAAAAATAGGAACGCCAAAGGATATTTCGAATATGGTTTTGTTTTTATGTGAACAGGATTTTATTACAGGGGAGACCATCACTGTGGATGGGGGAATGAATAAACGGATGATTTATCATGGAGATTGGAATTGGCATTATAATGCTGACTGAGATAAAGTACCTTTACAAACGGAAATACTTATTGTGAAATTTAATGAAAACCGCAATCCTTTAAAAAAGGACTGCGGTTTTCATTTGCGGTTTAATATTTAAATTATAAATCTGCGGCTATAGTTACTTCCAATCGGAAAGCCAGGACTTGTCATTTGCAATAGCGGTTACGATTTCTTCTCCTGATTTGAAATTGTCAAAGGTTCCTCTGTTAATTTCGCCGATAGCTTTACTTAACAGGTTTTCATAATATGCTTCCGGTGTTATTTCGGTTGTGGTCTGGTGGAAATGCTGCTGGGATTCAGACGAGGCTATTCGTGCATATTCGTCTTTTACTTGGGATATGAGCTTATCACGGTTCATATAATTTGCTCCTTTGCATAAAAAGTTAATTATTTATCATTACCGGGTTTGTGACGGCTGCCAGACTGCTTCTTCGTATTTCGGCTTTCTCCATCTAATGCGCTCTCAGCCATGGTAGGGCCACCATTGGCTTTTTTCTTACGGATCGATTTTGGGTCAAGTTGTGAATCTTTTGCCATAATTATTCTCCTTAATATTAATAGGGTTATTATTTACAGGTAAAAGGATATTATTCTCCTTCTGATTTTGTATCCGGGTAAATTTCCGACTGATACGTTGAAGACTGGAGCAGCGTCTCATTGATATTTAAAACTTGTACCAGAAGATGGCAGCAAAGAAGTGTGTTGGATGAAATAAGTTGTTTGAAATATATGAAAACTCCATAAAAAGCGTTTATTATTTAACAAATTATACAATATGAACATTATGATTTCTTTATGTTTATAATATTTTCATTATAATACGTTTATGTTATCCTCTGTTTGTAGCAAAAACAACCAAAGGAAGTATTGGAAGGGAAGGGGATTCATAATGAATTATTTTGAAGAAAGCTTAAAATTACATGAACGTCATGCAGGAAAAATTGAGATTAAGTCTAAGGTTCCTGTGGTTACCAGAGAGGATTTAAGCCTTGCTTATACTCCGGGAGTAGCGGAGCCATGCCGGAAAATTCATGCCAATGAGGAGGAGGTATATAAGTATACCTCTAAAGGAAATTTAGTCGCAGTCGTTACTGACGGAACGGCAGTGCTTGGGCTTGGAGACATCGGACCAAAGGCAGGTCTTCCGGTTATGGAAGGAAAGGCGATTTTATTTAAGGAATTTGCAGATGTCAATGCAATTCCGATTTGCCTGGATACCAAAGATACGGATGAANNTGGATCGCCCCGGGATTTGGAGGCATCAATCTGGAGGATATTTCAGCACCAAGGTGCTTTGAGGTAGAAGAACGGTTAAAAAAAGAGCTTGATATTCCCGTATTCCACGATGATCAGCATGGAACCGCCATTGTGGTGCTGGCAGGAATTATCAATGCGTTAAAGGTTGTGGGCAAAGATATCAGAGAAATCAAAGTTGTGGTGAACGGTGCAGGAGCAGCTGGAACCGCCATTGCCAAGCTATTACTTGCCTGCGGCGTTTCCAAAATGATTGTCTGTGATAAAGTAGGCATTCTATATCAGGGAATAGAAGGCGTTGACCATGCCAAGCAGGCGCTGGCAAAAATAACAAATCCGGATCAGTTAAAAGGAGATTTAAGCGATGCATTAAAGGGTGCGGATGTCTTTATCGGAGTCTCGGCTCCTGACATTGTAAGCAGGGAAATGGTAAGCTCCATGAACCATGATGCCATCCTCTTTGCCATGGCAAATCCCACGCCTGAAATTATGCCGGAGGCGGCC
>DJBG01000219.1 GCA_002429965.1 Hungatella sp. UBA5982 | reverse complement strand
GTCAAGGGATCGGAGCTTCTTTCTGATCTCCTCCATCATCTGATCCACCGTATAAATCCGAAAGCGTTTGACCTTCAAACGTTTTGCTAAGTCTTCCAGCAGGCCTAAGTACATATCCTTGTAATCCCAGTCCTCCTTCAGCTTTAATTCCTCAGCCAGCTTGGGGAATAATTTTTCCGTAAATGCACGGTAACCCGTCAGAGCTGCCATCCCCTCTTCATTAAGCGTATCCTGCATATATATTTTAAAAAGTTCCACTTCTGACATCATCTTATCAAAATAGTAGGGTTCCGTATTTGGTGCATCAATATAATAAATACGCCCGCAAAGGCCATATAAGAACCTTTTTGCATCAAAATATCCCAGAGTCATATTTTTTCTCGTCTGTTTTTTATCAAACTCCAGGATTCCCCCAAGGTCTTGTCTTGGAGCAATGTGGTACACTCGGATCCCATCCGGAATCTCAGTCACCCGTTCTTTATCAAACCCCAGGCCATAGATGCGGATCACAATGATGTCCTCATACCCATGATCAAGAAGAACATTAATGGGAACATTGTTGACTCCTCCGCCATCCATATACCGTTTCCCGCCCAGCTTTTCATTTTTAAAAGCCAGGAAGTAGGCGCTGGCCAGCAGCATATCCTTGATGGATCCTGCATCGCCGTTTAGGATATCCGCGGCCACTTCCTTCCTGTCTGAAACCGAATAAGTTACGGTAAAAAGTTCCCTGTCAGAGTTTCTGAGCTTCTCCTCATCTCCCACCACTTCTTCAATGAGATTTTTCAGAGGAGTGATATCAAATCCCCCGTCCTTTACGATCTGCAGTCCGCTGCTTATCAGCTCCTGTAGATTTAAGGACTTGAAATCCTTTTCCTTTAATGCCTTTATGGTCTCATCGTTTACCGACATGACATGAGAGTATTCTATGTTCTTCCATATCTCTTCGGCCCGTTCCAGATCATCCATGCAAATGAGAGCGCCGTTTAAGGAGCCAACGGAAACACCTGCGACTCCCCTTATCTTTACTCCTTCTTCCCTCAGAGCCTTCCAGGCGCCGATCTGGTAAGCTCCCTTGGCCCCTCCGCCTTCAAGCACCAGTCCATACTCTCTGCTTAAATCCAGTTTCAGTTCCATAAGCCCTCCTTTTAGACTATCTAAGGAAACACCCTACGGGTATACCTCTATGCCCTAAAAGCTTGGGCAGAATCAGAGAAATTATGCTAAAAACGCAGCAAGAGGGCATTTGCCCCCTGCTGCGGTATATTTATAGCTTAAGGAAGTTATTCCCCGGGATTCTTAGCGATCTCCGTAATGGAAGAAACCAGCCCTGCCATGTTCTGAATATCAGAAGGGATGATGATTTTGGTGGCCTTGCCGTCAGCAACCGCCTTAAATGCCTCCAGGCTCTTAATGACTAAAACTGAATGATCCGCACCGGCTTCCTTAATCATACGGATTCCCTCCGCATTAGCCTGCTGGATCTTTAAGGTGGCTTCCGCCTGGCCTTCCGCCTCACGGATCCGTTTTTCCTTTTCTGCCTCTGCGTGAAGGANNCTTCCGCATCAAGAATGGCAGATTCTTTCTTTCCTTCCGCCACAAGAACGGTGGATGTCTTCTCTCCTTCTGCCCTTAAGATGGCTTCACGGCGTTCACGCTCTGCCTTCATCTGCTTCTCCATGGCATCCTGAATGGCCGCCGGAGGCATGATATTCTTAAGTTCCACACGGTTTACCTTGATTCCCCATGGGTCAGTGGCAATATCAAGGGTTTCTCTCATCTTTGCGTTGATGGTCTCTCTTGAAGTCAAGGTCTGATCCAGCTCCAGATCACCAATGATGTTACGAAGGGTCGTAGCCGTCAGATTCTCAATGGCCATGATGGGATTCTCAACACCGTAAGCATAAAGCTTCGGGTCTGTTATCTGAAAAAATATGACCGTGTCGATTCTCATAGTAACGTTATCCTTTGTGATAACCGGCTGAGGCGGGAAGTCCGCCACCTGCTCTTTTAAATTAACCCTTTTAGCCACACGGTCAAGAATTGGCATCTTAATATGAACACCTACAGACCATGTCTCAATATAAGCTCCCAAGCGCTCTACAACCAGAGCCTGTGCCTGGGGAACGATCCTGATACAAGTTGACAATAACGCCAGAATAACAATCAATATAATAATAACTGATGTAAATCCAACAACTCCCATATTATGATTCCTCCTGATTCATACTCACAATTAATTTTACACCTCTTATTTCCTTTACTTCCACCAAAGCACCTACCGGGTATATACTGTTTTCCTCCAGTGCCCTGGCCGTCCATTCCTGACCGTTTAGGATCGCTGCACCTTTTCCCTCCACGTTGTTGATCGTGGCCGTAACCCTGGCACTTTTTCCAATAAGGCTTTCCATATTGGTCTTTACTGTGTTCCGGTTCACATATTTTAATGCAAAAGGCCTTGTAAAGAATAAGAGAATAAAGGATACAATTACAAACAGCGCCAGCTGCACCTGGATATTTATTCCAAACAACGCCAGCACAAATGCAACCAATGCTCCTCCCGCAAACCAGACGGTCGTCAGGGCCATGGTCGCCGCTTCAATTCCAAGAAGCACTACAAATGCAATAAGCCAATAGACTGCTGCCATCTTATCATTCCCCTTCCCTGCCATTGTAAACAAAGCTGCCCGGCAAATCTATCTGTTGACATACGATATAGTTCGGCCATTTGGCGAACTATTACTATCATACTATATGTTCCAGTATTTCTCAATATTTTCTCAATATTTCTGCCTATAAAAGCCTTACAATTTTCTGACGGCTACATCCGCCGCTGTCTGGCCGCCTCAAACATCAATACAGAGGCCGCAACCGCGGCATTTAAGGATTCCACTTTTCCTTTCATGGGGATCTTTACATAGGCATCTGCCAGCGCAGCTGTTTCGTCCGTCAGGCCGTTTGCTTCATTTCCCACCAAAAACCCTGTATCAACAGTATAATCCTCTTTTTCATAATTATTCCTGCCATCTAAATGTGCTGCATACAGCCTGACCCCGCCGGCTTTCAGGGCCTTTAAAGAGGCGGTCAAGTCATCCGTATACACAAACGGAACACGAAAAACGGACCCCATGGTGGAGCGGATTACTTTTGGATTGTAAACATCCGCTGTAGTTTCGCTCATAAGCACGCCGGTAATTCCTGCTCCCTCCCCGGCCCTGAGAATAGTCCCGAGATTCCCCGGGTCCTGGATGTTTTCCAGAACCATCAAAAAGGAAGGGCCAGGAGCAGCCAGCAGGTCCTTCTCCTTATAGGCATATTGCTTTACAAGGGCTAAAATTCCCTGAGGAGTCTGGGTATCCGACATGACCTTAAACACATCCTCCGAAACAACCTCATATTCTTTTCCCGATAAAAGCTTTATATGGGCTTCATCTTTTAAAAAGCCTTCCGACACAAAGACGCTTTCAATCCTGTCTGCCGGAATTTCCTTAAACATGCGAAGCCCTTCCGCTACAAAAAGGCCGCTTACGTTTCTGGCTTTGGCCTTCTTTGATAAGTTCATCACCTGTTTCACCCTTGCATTGGCGCTGCTGGTTATCATAATGTACCTCTCTTTTATAAGTTTTCCAGTTCTTCCAGCCACAGGCGGCTTACGGCATCGCTTGGCATGCGCAAATCTCCTCTGGGGGATACTGCTACAGAGCCCACCTTGGGTCCGTCAGGCATGCAGGAACGCTTAAACTGCTGGCTGAAAAACCTGCGGTAAAATACCTTTAACCATTTTAAAATAGCTTCCTTTTCATAATGCCCGGAAAAGGCGTAGACCGCCATGCGGTAAACCTTCTCCGGCCGGCAGCCGAATCTTAAAATCTGGTACAGGAAGAAATCGTGAAGTTCATATGGGCCCACTAAATCCTCTGTCTTCTGGGCAATTTCTCCATCCTGGGGCGGAAGGAGTTCCGGGCTTACAGGCGTGTCAAGAACATCAAGAAGTACACTGCTTAAAGTCTCTTCCCCGCAGGTGTCGGCATAATAACGTACCAGATGGCGTACCAGGGTCTTTGGCAGCGAAGCATTGACTCCGTACATGGACATATGTTCGCCGTTATAGGTGGCCCATCCAAGAGCCAGTTCAGACATGTCCCCCGTTCCAATGACCATTCCGTTTAATTTGTTTGCCATATCCATCAGCACCTGAGTCCTCTCCCTGGCCTGGGAGTTTTCATAGGTTATATCATGGACATCTTCCTTCTGTCCGATATCCCGGAAATGAAGGGTTACGGCTTCCCTGATATTCACCTCTGTAAGCTCTGCTCCAAGGGTTTTGGTCAGCGTGCAGGCGTTCTGATACGTCCGGTCCGTTGTTCCGAAGCAGGGCATGGTCACCGCATGAATCTGATTCCTGGGAATTTCCAGCATATCAAAGGCCCGGACCATCACCAGAAGGGCCAGGGTGGAATCCAAGCCTCCTGAAATTCCTACAACCCCATGCTTACAGCCCGTGTGGGCAAGCCTCTTTTTTAAGCCCATGGCCTGTATAGAGAGAATCTCCTCACACCTTCTGTTTCTCTCCTCCTCATTATCCGGGACAAAGGGCCTGGGATCAATAAATCTCTTTAAATCCAGTTCCTCCTNNAACCATATAATCCTTGTGGTCGGCCTGGGGAAATGTAGTCATCCGGCGTCTTTCATGAACCAGCCTCTCCAAGTCCATGTCCCCGTATATCGTTTCATTTCCAAAGCGTTTGGACTCTGCAAGGAGAGAACCGTTTTCCGCTATCAGGTTCTGGCCGCCGAACACAAGATCCTGGGTGGATTCTCCCTCTCCTGCGTTGGCATAGATGAAACCGCATACCAGACTGGCGGAATGTCCCGTAATAAGGCTTCTACGGTACATATCCTTTCCCGTTGTCTCATCACTGGCAGAACAGTTTACAATCACCGTTGCTCCGGCAGTGGCATGACGGATGGATGGCGGATTTGGAACCCATGCATCCTCACAGACCTCCGCCGCCACCACAAGCTGGGGAATGTCCTCACATGCAAAAAGAATGTTGGTGCCCATAGGAACCAGTTCATCCTCCCATTTTACCATCACCGGTATTTCGTTTCCCGGCTGGAAATAACGCAGCTCATAAAACTCTGAATAATTGGGCAGATTCGTCTTCGGAACAATCCCGAGAATTCTTCCATTTTGAATGGCAACAGCCGTATTGTAAAGCTTTCCGCCTCGTTCCCAGGGCATGCCTATAAAGCATAGAAGGTCGTGTCCTTCCGTTGCCTTTAAAATCTCCTTAAGCTCCTCTTTTGCCTTTATTAACAGAGCATCCTGCCCGAATAAATCACCGCAGGTATAGGCCGTCAGGCAAAGCTCCGGAAACACCATGAGTTTTGCATGCCTATCAATTCCCTCTTTGATCTGCTCACAAATCCTCTCTCTGTTAAATTCCGGGTCTGCTACCTTTACGTCTGGGGTTGCCGCGGCAACCCGGATATATCCATGCTTCATCTCTTTTATCTCCTATCTATTCATTGGTACCCTTTGGTATCATTTGGCCTTTAAGCTGTAAACACAGTCCATCACCATGGTTGTTATCTATGTTATAGGATAACACCACATCACCGCTCCAAAACTGGGGAAAAATGGCACCAGCAGATTAATTTAGATCATACGCAGAATGCACATGTTTCCCACACCGATCAGCATGGCAGAATATCCATAGGCAATGAAATCCTCTTTCTTTTTCCAATTCCCCAATGAGTATTAGTATACATCCATTTTTGGAAATTGGGAAGCCGGATAATTTAAGGTTTACTTTTTAGGTGGTTTCGTGTACAATATTTTTATATCCTACTAAACAGATAAGAATAATTAGGAAGGAGATTTTAAGCCATGAAATTTTCTACCAAGGGACGTTACGCCCTTCGTATGATGCTTGAATTTGCACTTCATCCGGGGGAATGCACAAAAATCAATCAAGTGGCGGAACGACAGGAAATATCGGACAAATATCTGGAGCAGATTGTCACCATCTTAAGCAGGGCCGGGTATGTGAAAAGCAGAAGAGGCGCCCAGGGCNNACTCCTGCGGAATATACCGTTGGCATGATCCTGCGCCTTGCAGAGGGAAGTCTGGTTCCCGTAACATGTCTGGAGGAAGAAATCAACCCCTGCAGCCGTTCCCATAATTGTGCCACTCTCATGGTATGGAAAAAGCTGGATCATGCGATCTCCGATGTGGTAGACAGCATTACCCTGGCAGATTTAGTGGAAGAACAAAAAAGGCTTGATGGCCAGGCCAACTATTACGAGATCTAAACAATGTTCAAAAAAGTTCGTGTTCTCCCGACTCAAGGGGCAGCACGAACTTTTTAAATCCGGTTATTATTTTCCGTTTGAAGTCCGGTCAAATATATCCCGGAAAGCGGAATCGTTTTCCAGAAAAACATCTACCAGAAGGGGATCAAAATGGTCTCCTCTTCCCTGAGTAATTATCTTTAAACTATTCTCATGGGTAAACCCCTCTTTATACACCCGTTTAGAACGCAGCGCATCATACACATCCGCCAAAGCCATGATGCGTGCCGATATTGGAATCTCTTCCCCTTTTAAACCCTTTGGATATCCGCTTCCATCCCATTTTTCATGATGGCAAAGGGTGATTTCCATACCAACCTTGATGAACGCGCTTCCTGTATCCTTTTTTTCGATGCTTGCCAGTGTCTGATATCCAATGGTTGTATGAGTTTTCATGATTTCGAATTCCTCCGGCGTCAATCTGCCGGGCTTTAACAGAACCGCATCCGGAATCCCAACCTTTCCAATGTCATGCAACGGGCTAGCCTGGGTGATGCCATCAATAAAGGCACGGTCTATTTCCCTCTGATGTCCTCCCATTTCCCAAAGCTTTTCCGCCAGAAGACGGCAATACTGTGATGTTCTGACAATATGCTCTCCTGTCTCATCATCCCTGGACTCCGAAAGCTTCACTAATGCATGAATGGTGGCCATTTGAGAAACGGACACTTCAGCCACCTTTTTCTGAACAAGTTCTTCCAGATGATGATTATATTCCTCTAATTTCTCCTCAACAACTTTAGCGCTGGTGATGTCCTGAATCGTACCGTGGACTCTGGCGGGATTTCCCCTGAAATCCTTTGATGCCACAAACCGGATATGCACCCACTTGACCCGGTTTCCCTCCAGCAATAGACGGTACCGGTATTCAGCAGGCGCCATGCCGTTTTGCATATCTTGGTAAATTTGTCTCACCAGCTCTTTATCATCGGGATAAACCTTTTGAAAATAAAACGTCAGATCCAAATTAGCAGACGGGTCTGTTTCCAATATTCTGTTCATGGTGTCCGACCACCATAACTGCTTTGTGGAAAGGTTCAGCTCCCAGTTGCCGATCAATGCAATTTCCTGGGCCTCCCGGCGGGAAGCATCGCTTTTTTCCAATTCCCTGCTCTTAATTTCCAGCTGTTTTGACACCTCTACATAACGCTCCATGATCTCCGATACCAATTCAGTATGAATCTGATTATCCACCTGCTTTGCAAAATGGTCAAGCATGGCCTTAACATATTCATCCGAACCTGATTCTTCCGATACGATTTTTTGTCCCAGCAGGATGGCATCTGTCCGCATCAATCTTCTTCCTCCTTCAGGAAATAGTCGATCCCGACTTCGGTCAATTCTTTCAGCCGTTTGATTACGATCTCCTGTGCTGCTGAAGTATCAAGGATACTTCCATGCTGGGGCGCGATCAGGGAAATATCCAGTTCTTCTATCCTCTCAAGGGCATACAGCAGCGCTTTTTTCGATGGCATGATTCGCTGATGGAAATTTATGATTCCATTTATCTGGCATACTTTCCGGGTGATGGGACAGATTTTCAGGGGCTCGCAGTCCTTGCATACATCACCGATCAGCGTATATAAGCTCCNNTCATAAGTAATAAAGCTGCCCGGCGAATGGGAATAAGGCGTCCTGATAAATTCCAGGCGCCTGCCGCTTGAAAATTCAAAATGAAATCCCAATTGCTCAATGCACAGCTTCTGCGAACTCATGGAATAATAGTTGATGAAAATATTATTTTCATGATGGGAGATTATTTTTAAATCCTTGCTGTTAATGAGTGTTTCTATATGGGGAATATTGCCGCATAAATCCGGATCATAGTGATGATAAATCAGATGGCTGATCTTGCCCGGGCTGATCCCCGTTCGCATGATTTTCAGCATGACTGTGCCGAAATCATCCCTGCTGCCGCTGTCGATGAGCACTGCCTCATC
>DJBG01000169.1 GCA_002429965.1 Hungatella sp. UBA5982 | reverse complement strand
GGCTGATACATTGCCGGTTCTTCTTGCCACGCTGTTGGTAGCCGTCATCCCTGTCCCGGCATCGCCTTCCGGCGGGCATAAGGGGATTCCAGGCTTTAAATTCCCGCTGGCATCAAGAAGTCTTGCCCCTTCCTCAGTAAGAATTCCTGCCCTCTCTCCTGCCGTCATAACCCTGGGCATAATATCCCTAAGCTTCCATGGGAACTGCCGGGGAGCGACCAGCTCATCAAACTGCTCCACCATGCGCTCATGGAAATCCTTTGCGGCGCTGTCCACGGGAAACATCCCTGCACAGTCTCCGATGCCAAGAACCCGCTCTCCCGTCATCTTCCAGTGGACATAGCCTTCCAGGGTAACCAGATAATCAATCTTTGGCACGTGCTCTTCCTGGTTAAGGATTGCCTGATATAGATGGGCAATGCTCCATCTCTGGGGAATCTGAAAGGAAAATAACTCCGTCAGTTTTTCCGAAGCCTCTTCCGTCATGGTGTTCCTCCAGGTCCGGAAAGGCACCAGCAGCTCTCCCCCCCTGTCAAATGCCATGTACCCGTGCATCATGGCTGAAAAACAGATGGCCCCGATGGTGGTAAGAGTTTCCCCATACCTCTCTTNNCCTCCTCTGCCATTTTTCTATAACTTTCCCTTACTCCTTCCCATATATCAGGTATGGAGTAGGTCCAGACGCCGTCTACATACTGGTTTTCCCAGTCATAACTGCCGGAAGCGATAGGATCGTGACCTTCATCTACCAGTACGGCCTTAATTCTTGTGGAGCCAAGTTCGATTCCAAGGGCAGTTTTCCCTTCCCGGATCGCTGCTCCTATTTGTTTTTCCATCATTTGAAACCCCTCCTGAATGATGTCCGCCCCTTTCCTTCCAAAAGGGCGGACCTTGTTATTTGATTAACGAAATGCTGCTGAATTCCATCTCAATTCATTTTTTAAATCCCTGATGGTGGTTTTTTCGTCAATGAAAACGGCTTCAATTCCCATAGCTTCCGCCCAGTCTCCCATCTGTTCCGCCGTCAGATCATAGGTAAATGCCGTATGATGGGCACCGCCCGCTAAGATCCAGCTTTCCGCTCCTGTGGCAAGGTTCGGCTCAGGCGTCCAGAACGCAGTAGCAACCGGAAGCTTTGGCATTGGTTTTTCCGTCTTTTTGCAGTTTACAGTATTGATGATCAAACGGAAACGGCTGCCCAGATCAATGAGGGATGTGGCAATTCCTTTTCCTTCCTTTGCCGTAAATACAAGGCGGGCAGGAGCTTCCCTCTCTCCCATGGACAGCGGGTTTACCCTGATGCCAACCGTACCATCTGCAATTGTGGGACAAACCTCCAGCATGTGAGCCTGCAGGATCCCTTCTTTGCCCGGAACCAGGTTGTAGGTGTAATCTTCCATAAAGGAAGTTCCTTTTGCATCCTTTGCCCCTTCTGTCATGAGCTTCATCAGACGGACCATGGCGGCTGTCTTCCAGTCTCCCTCTGCCCCGAAGCCATAGCCCTTTTCCATAAGGCGCTGGATAGCAAGGCCGGGAAGCTGCTTTAAAGAGCCTAAATCTCCAAAATGAGTTACAATGGCCTGATAATCCTTATCCTTTAAAAACCGTTCAAAGCCAAGTTCGATCTGGGCCTGGATAGCCACATGGTTCTTAAATTCTTCATGGTCCATGCCTTCCGTCAAAATCTCGTACCTGCTGTAATACTCCTCCACCAGTGAAGAGATATCACCTGCTGCCACGTCCTTTACATAATCCGTGATTTCATTGACAGGATAGGCATCGATTTCCCATCCGAATTTCATCTGGGCCTCTACCTTATCCCCTTCTGTAACAGCCACGTTCCTCATATTGTCCGCAATCCGTACCACGCGGATATGGCTGCTTTCCATGATTCCCACTGCGGTCCGCATCCAGGAACCAATCCGGCTCTGAACCCCCTCGTCATCCCAATGCCCTGCGATCACCTTTCTCGGAATCCCCATTCTGGTTACCATATGCCCGAATTCCCGGTCGCCGTGGGCTGACTGGTTCTCATTCATGAAGTCCATGTCAATGGTATCATAAGGAATCTCCATATTAAACTGGGTGTGCAGATGAAGCAAAGGCTTCCGGTATTCCTGAAGCCCTAAAATCCAGGACTTGGCAGGGGAAAAGGTATGCATCCAGGTGATCACCCCGGCNNGGCCTCATCGGTGTTTGCCTCATGAAACAGCCTGCGTATGGAGGCATTATCGATCAGCACCGGTTTTAAAACCACCTCGTAGGGAAGGACCCCGGAGGCATTAAGCCTTTCTGTGATTATTCTGGAATGCTCTGCCACATTTCTTAAGCATTCCTCACCGTAAAGATCCTGAGAGCCTGTAGCAAACCAAAACTTAAATTCTTTTTTTACCATTTTCACTGCCCCTTTTCTCCATTATTTACCAAGACGGATCACATTCCATGACGCCTTGTGCAAGATACTTGTCATCATACCGCCATCAAGCGCAGACTGACTGGTCTGTTTCGGCGCTACCCGCTCTCCGAAAGGCCCGTTCTCCGCCTTTAAATCATCACTCTCCAAAACCACATGCTCCAAAACCCGGTATCCTTCAAAACTCCTCACATCAACGGTCATCTCCGCATCATTCTTAAGATCCCTGTTCACCGCAAAAATGGTCACTTCATGAATGGCCTCATTGTATACGGAAACAGCTTCTACCGCAGTCACATCTTCATGGGCGGACGTGTCGAATTTCGGCGTGCTGATGACCGGAACAAGAGCCATTCCCCGTCCATATCTGGAAGCATGCATGAACGGATAAAAAATCGTCTGCCTCCATGCCTTTCCGCCTTTGGCTTCCGTCATAATAGGCGCAATCACGTTTACAAGCTGGGCCAGACATGCCATCTTCACCCGGTCTGCGTGCTTTAATAAGGTGATGAGCATAAGGCCTACCAAAAGAGCATCCTCAAAGTTGTAAATGTCCTCCAGCATGGGAGGCGCCACCTGCCATGGGTGGTTTTTCGTGATATCATCATCCGCCGCATTGGAGTGATACCATACATTCCACTCATCAAAGCTGATCTTAATATCCTTTTTGCCCCTCTTTTTAGCCTTTACAAAATCACAGGTGGCAATGACGGTACGGATAAACTGATCCATATCATCGGAGGAGGCAAGGAAATCCTGGCTGTCCCCCTTTTGGTTCCCATAGTACTGGTGCATGGATATGTAATCCACATAGTCATAGGTATGCAAAAGAGTCACTGCCTCCCAGTCCGGGAAAGTGGGCATGGTTAAGGATGAGCTTCCGCAGGAAACAAGCTCAATGTCAGGGTCAATGATTTTCATGGCTCTTGCAGTCTCTTCTGCCAGACGGCCGTACTCCTCCATGGTTTTATGGCCGATCTGCCATGGGCCATCCATTTCATTTCCCAGACACCAGGTCCTGATGTTATGAGGCTCCTTATATCCGTGGCTGATCCTTAAATCACTGAACTTGCTGTTGCCGGGATGATTGCAGTATTCCAGCAGATTGCATGCATCCGCAATTCCCCTGGTCCCTAAATTTACAGCCATCATAACATCAGAGCCTGCGCTTCTGGTCCATCTGGTAAATTCGTTCAGTCCGACCTTATTCTCTTCCATGCTTCGCCAGGCCAGATCCAGACGCCTGGGACGTTCCTGCATAGGACCAACACTGTCCTCCCAGTTAAAGTTTGATACAAAGTTACCTCCAGGATAACGGATAATAGGAACATTTAATTCACGTATCAGTTCCTTTACGTCACCCCGGAAGCCGTTTTCATCGGCAGATGCATGCTCCGGGCAGTAGATGCCGTCGTACACTGCCCGCCCAAGGTGC
>DJBG01000186.1 GCA_002429965.1 Hungatella sp. UBA5982 | reverse complement strand
CGGATATTCGCAATCCGCTTCGCTGCTTGCCCATAACCGAATAGCAGCTATCGCTGCTTGTCAGGTGGAGCTTATCCTCCACCTGACTGGGGCAAGTCCCCACCTACCACTTAATGCTTTTCTATTTGAAGTGAGGGACTTACTTGATTCGGTTAAAATTTAATTGCTACCTTAAAGTCACCGTGCCTGCCTCCGGCATATTCAAATGCCTTTTCCCATTCTTCAATGGGGAATGTATTTCTGATAACACCGTCTGTCTTTAAATTGCCGTTCATCATATTCTCAATGACAAATGGATAGCAGTAAGGGCTTAAATGGGCACCGGCAATGTCCAATTCCTTCCGGTCGCCGATGATGGACCAGTCCACGGTAGCAGGTTCTGCAAATACGCTGAATTCCACGAAACGTCCTAACTTTCTGATCATGGAAAGACCCTGTACCACACTGGAGGGATGGCCGGTTGCTTCGATATAGATATCGCATCCATAGCCTTCTGTTAAATCCATGACCGCTTTTACCACATCTGTTTTCCCTGGATTCAACACCAGATCNNCCTTTGCCTTTAACAGCCGGTCATCCATCATATCAAGCACGATCAATCTGGCCGGATTTTTCATGCGTGCATAGGTGACCATACCAAGTCCCAGAGTTCCGGCACCTGAGATTACAACCACATCTTCACAGCCGATTTCCCCCCGGTCCACACAATGTTTGGAGCAGGCATAAGGCTCTATAAGAAGCGCATCCTCAAAGGGCATATCCTTTGGTACCTTATGTATCACAGAACCTTTTGGATATCGGACATACTCTGCCATACCTCCGTTGTTGGTATGCTGGAAACCGAAAATATCATGAGGCTGGCACATCCAGTAACGGCCGGATTTGCAGAACTTACATTCCCCGCAGGGCTTGATCTGGTCTGCAGTCACCCGTTCACCGATCTGGTAACCTTTCACATTCTCTCCAAGCTCAACAATTTCGCCCAAAAACTCGTGTCCTGGAATAAAGGGCGGTTTTACCCATGAAGGTTGGACCTCATTTCCCCAGAACATGGCTGCTCCGTGGCTGCATTTCAAATCTCCTGCACAGATTCCGCATCCTTCGGTCTTGATGATGATATCATCCGGACCGCATTCCGGTGTTGGATAGGCTGGCTCAAAACGGTAATCATCTTTGGAATATGCAACAAGTGCTTTCATTGTTTTCGGAATGCTCATCTTAAAAATCCTCCATTCATTTTTTATTACCGGATCCGGTCTCCGGTGTTTTCGTCAAACAGATGGGTCTTTTCTGAATTGAATTTCAGGTAAACCTCATCGCCTTTCTGATAATATACATCATCTGTGGTGGTAATGCTTAACAGGCTGTCACCCACCCGAAGGCTGATCCTTCGCTCATCACCCATATTCTCATATACGGCCACAGGTACCGGTGTACTGGTCGCCGGATCATCCGAAATCAACACATCCACCGGCCGGACTCCCAGAGTCACTTTAAGTCCCTCCCTGATCACCGGCTGATACCGGTCAGGAACCAGAACTTTTAATCCGCTGTTTTCAAATGTAAAGTAATATCGGCCCCCGTCCATTTTAATGACCGACGGCATCAGATTCATAGGCGGTTCTCCGATAAATCCGGCTACGAATTCATTGGCCGGATCATCGTATACTTCCAAAGGAGTCCCCATCTGCTGGAGTTCCCCATCCTTCATAATGACAATTTTATCTGCCATGGACATGGCCTCGATCTGATCATGAGTCACGATTATAGTCGTGCATTTGATTTCATGATGCATCCTCTTTATTTCCTGCCTCAGCATCTGCCGCATCTTTCCATCCAGATGGCTTAAAGGCTCATCAAGGAGCAAAAGCCCCGGGCGCCGGATAATAGCTCTGGCAATATTGACTCTTTGCTTCTGCCCCCCGGACAAGGCAGCTGGTTTCATTTGCAGTAAGTCTTCCACCTTAAGCAGAGGGGCGACACGGCCGATCTCATTTCTGATTTCCTCTTCCGATCTTTTCTTTGCCCGCATATTAAAAGCCAGATTTTCATATACGGTTAAAGGCGGATAAAGGGCATAATCCTCAAAAGCCAGGCCGATCCCACGGTCCTTGGGAAGCAGATGATTGATGCGTGTTCTGCCAATGAATACATCCCCGGAAGTGATCTCTTCCAGGCCCGCCAGCATCCTTAAGGTAGTGGATTTTCCGCATCCCGAAGGCCCCAGGATTCCAATGAATTCCCCGTCCTCACAGCGGAAAGAAAGATCATTGACGGCATATCCGTTTGCTGCTTTCTTTTTCTCCTTATTGTCATACCGCTTATAGACATTCTTAAGTACCAGTTCTGCCATATCATTGACCTCCGTTTTGACTCTTTGCCTCATATTTCTGTCTTCCGGCTCTTGTAATTAATTCCTTTGAAGAATGATCGAAATATAGTGCATTCGTCATATTGAACTTTAAATAAACCTCCTGGTCGATATAAGCTCTGGTATCATTGGGGGCAACCACCTCCAATTTGTTTTCACCAGCAAGAACCGTCATGATAACCTTGTTTCCAATCGGTTCATTGGCATAAACAAATGCCCTGATCCAGGTACTGTCCTGCTTTTCAAAGCGGAAGGCAATGTCACTGCCCCGGATACCGATATCAATCTGCTTTCCGGCAAAAGGTGAGACCCGTTCAATCACATCTTGAGTTACCGCAAAGACAGAGACTTGTTCAAAAGCATCGATCAGTCCCTGATTACCATTGAGCCTTATAATACCCGGGAAAATATTGATCTCAGGTTCCCCGAACAATCTTGCAACAAACTCGTTGCGGGGGAGATAATACATTTCAACAGCACTTCCGGTCTGTACGATTCGCCCCTCATGAACCACAGCGATCCGGTCTGCCAAAGACATGGCTTCCATGTAATCATGGGTCACATAGATGGTTGTAGTATTAAAATCACTCTGCATTTCCTTTAACTCCCGCCGCATAAAATGGCGGAGCTTGGCGTCCAAATGGGCTAGGGGCTCATCCATGAGAAACACATTGGGCGTTCTTACCAGCCCCCGTCCGATCGCCACGCGCTGACGCTGCCCATTGGAAAGCTGGCTGGGCTTTCGTTCCAGCAGATGGTTGATCCTCATCATCACAGTGACCCGGT
>DJBG01000073.1:45297-56930 GCA_002429965.1 Hungatella sp. UBA5982 | reverse complement strand
CTTCCGATTTCCGCTGGCTCCGGAAACAGATGTTCTCCTGCCCGTTTCATAACGGAAAAGGGATTTTCCTTTGGCGCTTTTCCTGTCCTGTGGCTCCCATATCCCAAAAGAAGCTTATCACCGGCATTCCGGAAGGAATATGCCCTTTCGTCAATTCCAATATACATGCCTTTTAGGGATTTGACCGGTTCAAGCTCCAGGACATAACTTTTTTCCTGATACATTTTTGCAAAATAAAATCCCGGTACATTGACAAACGGATAATGGGAGGCAAACACCACTTTTTCCGCTTTTATCACCCCTTTGTCCGTCACGACTTCATGACCCTGAACCTTGATAACCTTTGTCCGCTCAAAGATAGTAAGCCCTGCAGAAATATCTCTTAAAAATTCCAGGGGATGAAACTGGGCCTGTCCGGTAAAGCGAACCGCTCCATGCACAGGAAAAGGAAGGCCGGTCTCCCTGACAAAGGAAGCCGGCAGCCCTAGCCTGGCAGCCCATTCCGCCTCTTTTGAAAGCACTTCTGACTCCTGGACAGAATACAGATATGCATCCGTTTGTTCATAATGGCATTGTATGGAATAACGTCTGATGAGCTTTCCATACTCCTCCACTGCCAACTGGTTTGCCTTTCCATACAGCCTTGCTGTCTCCTCCCCAACCGTTCGTGCCAGCTTTTCGTAAATCAGATTGTGCTGGGATGTGATCTTTGCCGTTGTATATCCCGTCTGTCCGCTTCCTATCCGGTCAGCTTCCAGCACCACTACATGAAGCCCATGCCTTTGTAAGTAAAAGGCAGTGAGGATCCCTGCCATCCCTGCTCCTATCACTACAACCTCTGTCCGTTTGTTCCCTGTCAAAGGGTTTCTTCCTGGAATTCTGGCTGATTCTGTCCAAATTGATTTCATTCTCTTCACCTCATGTTTTCATGCTTAAATACAAAAAAATGTTCACCTTACCCTTATTATTCTCTCTATTTCCAGTTTCATGCCTTTTACTCCTCTTCCAATTATTTCTTGCTTTCCCCCTG
This sequence comes from Hungatella sp. UBA5982, assembly GCA_002429965.1. GTDB lineage: Bacteria > Bacillota > Clostridia > Lachnospirales > Lachnospiraceae > Lacrimispora. The sequence continues at coordinate 55,900 of DJBG01000073.1, read as the reverse complement.
CTTTTATAATAAAATAAAGTCAAACAGCCAATAAACAGGAGGTAATCCATATGAATTGGTTTCATAAAAAAACAACTCCGGTCCTACAAACAGAAACGGTAGCGCAGGCTGCAGAAATAACAGCCTCAGAGAGTAAGCCTGAACGGGATGCCTGTTTAAAACATTTAAGTCAGGTGATAAGCTCCGGCGAGCGCGGTGCTGTCCTAAAGCTTCATATAGATAATTTTAAACGGTTGAACCAGGTATTTGGATATGAATACTGTGAAAGCCTTTTGGAACAGATTCTTACATATTTAAAAGAGGTGACAGGAAAAAACGTTTATCATTATATTGGCGTGGAATATATGATCATACTGGACCGATACACCCAGGGGCAGGCTTTAGAGCTTGCGGAGGAAATCGCCGGAAGGTTTGACCATGTCTGGAAGGTCACCGGAACAGACTGCTTATGTTCCGCACAAATGGGCATCTGTTCCTATCCGGGACATGCCTCTTCACCGGACCAGATGTTAAAATGTCTGGACTTAGCCGTTATTAAAGCGGAGGAAGACGGTCCCAACCAGGCGGTTGTCTTTGACAGTGCCTTGCAAAAACAGCTGCAGCGGCGCCAGACCATTGCCCTTTANNCGGGCCGAGCTTTATATGCGCGTCTTTATTAAGGGCCTTGGCTTAATCGGAGCCAGCGAGTTTCTTCCTGTTGCAGAAGATTCCGGGCAGATCCGGGCCATTGAATGCTATGCCCTGGAAAAGGCCGCCCAGTGTATCTTAAGTCTCCTTAAAGCGGACTGCAAATTTGAATCCATCGCCCTTCCCATTTCTCCTGTCCTTTTTTTACAGGAAGATTTTCTTGATGAAGTGAAGCGGGTCATGGATACCCATCACATACCAAAGGGAAAACTGGCCCTGGAAATTCAGGAAAGCGCCTTAACCATGGCCTATTTAAACATCAATGTAATGCTTCAGCAATTACAGGAAATGGGTGTGGAGATCATCCTCAATGAATTTGGCTCCGGCTACTCCGGAATCTCCTCGATCCTGGAACTGCCGGTGGATACCTTAAAGCTTGAGCGCCTGTTCGTCTGGCAGCTTGAGACCAATCCAAAGTCCCGACACATCATAGAAGGACTTGTCCGGATGGCAAGAGATCTTGATATAACCATTATTGCCGAAGGCGTGGAGACAGAAAACCAGGTAAGGATCTTAACAGAAGCCGGCTGCAATTACCAGCAGGGATTTTATTATTCTCCTACCTTGGGAAAAGACACTCTGTTAAATATCCTCGGCACTTCCTTAACAGATTCTCATCAGCTCTTAGCAGAGGAAAAGGATAAAATGAGCCGCTAATTTAGGAGGACCCCGATATGACCAAATCCGTATACTATCAACGCCCAGACGACCGTTCCTTCCAGGGCAGAAAAGTAGAGGGCCTGTTAGAAAATGTAGAATATTCCCTTAATTCCAATATCCGTATCTGGCATAACATTCAGACGGAAGGTTACGAACCCCACCAGCACAGTGCATTAGAAATTCTCATACCTGTGGAAAATGAATATACCGTCATCATCAACAAAAAGTCCTTCACCTTACAACCGGGAGACATTCTTTTTATTCCCCGCTTTTCCATCCATGAGATACTTCCAGCTGCCAGCGGTTCCCGCTTCATTTACATGTTCAATATGGAGCCGCTGTCCAGTTTCTACGATTCCGCCTTTCTGGATGTGGTCCTATTAGAACCTTGTCTTATGAACAAACAAAACCATGGCCGGATTTATGAACGTATTTATTCCGGTTTCATGGAGATTAACGACATCTATTTTCCAAGCGCTATCTTTTGGGAATATTCTATTTATGCGATCCTGATCAACATCTTAACGACAATCGGCGGAGAGTACTATCATGCCCTCTCCGCCAATTCACAAACCTCTCAGGAAAAACATTATGAGTATTACCAGAAGTTCACAGGCCTTTTGTCCTACATTGATTCCCATTACGGGGAGAACTTAACGTTAGAGAAAATGGCCGCCCACATCGGCTTTTCCAAATACCATTTTTCCCGCCTGTTTAAAGAACACACCAACTCTACTTTTTATGACTATTTAAGCCGCAAACGCATTCAGGCGGCTCAGGAAATGCTGCTGGCCGGTGAAACTATTACCTCAATCGCCTTCCAAACCGGTTTCAATAATCCGGCTTCCTTTAGCCGTTGCTTTAAAAAATATACAAAATACAATCCCACCGAGTTTCGCAGCCAATTTTCCCTTTCGTCTATCCCTTAACGCCGCCCAAGGCAACACCGGCAATAATGTAGCGGGAAAGAAGCAAATAAACCACAATCAATGGCAGCACCGTTAAAGCCAGCCCCATATAAACAGAGCCATATTCTGTCTTATAAATATCTCCCCGAAGGAGGCTTACCATAATAGGCATGGTATACTTCTTCTGATCCGTCAAAAGTACCAGAGGGGTGAACAAGTTGTTCCAGCTGGACACAAAGCAAAAGATAGCCTGTGTTGCAATGGCTGGTTTCATAATCGGCATAGCAATATGATTAAAAATAAAGAACTCTCCGCCCCCGTCAATGCGGGCAGCCTGAATGATTTCCATTGACAAAGCCGGCAGCATATATTGCCTCATAAAGAATACCATAGCAGGTGAGGCAATGGCCGGTAATATAAGCATGAGGAAGTTGTTAGTCATATGTATCCGGTAAACCATTTGGTAAAAACCGATCATCGTTATCTGCGCCGGAATCATCATAATCGCCATGATGAAACTGAAAAATGGTCTGCGGAATTTCCAGTTGTACACCACAAGCCCGTATGCGGTCATATTGGAAAAATACACTGCACATAGAGTTGCCCCTACGGAGATGATAAGGGAATTCAAAAAGCCATTGGCAGGATTAAAGCTTTTCCCCAGCAAAATGGTTAAATTCTTCATCATATAAGTAGAGGGTAAAAGCGAAATTGCATGTTGCTGTGTCTGTGTCGTAGAGCGGGTGGCATTGATCACCATAATGTAAAATGGGGCAATGCTTAAAATAGCAAGAAAAACGGATACCACGTAAATGATGTATTTCAATATGAATGAGCTTCGCTTTTTATTCATGTGATTTCCTCCGTTCTTTCTGTATTTTCCTATATTCTCTTTCCTGTTTTCTGGCAAGCTTCTCCTGCTCTGCTTCGTCCTTATCCCTCATTGTAAAAAACAGAATTGCGGATGCAGCACAAATAATCACAAACATGATCATACTGGCGGCGGAAGCCCGATTGTATAAATAACTGCCGCTAAACGCCTGATTGTAGATAAATACGCTGGTGGTCAAGGTGGAGTTGTCCGGTCCGCCAAGTAAAAACAGCTTCGGAATATCGAACATCTGTAAACCGCCGATCAGACTGGTTACCAGCGTAAACAGCAAAATGGTCTTTAAGTTGGGAATTGTGATATAGAAAAAGGTCTGAATCCGGCTTGCCCCGTCTACTTCTGCGGATTCAAAGATTTCAGGGCTTATTCCGAGTACGCCGGAAATTNNGGTGTAGCCATACCACATCCAGAACTGGATAAATGAAACGCTTCCTCTTGCCACGGTTTTGTTGACCTGAAAATTGATTGGCTGGTCTGTAAGCCCTAAAGTCATCAAAAGATCATTGACCGGTCCCATGGGATAGCCGATCAGGGCGTTGAACAGAATGGCGATCGTGGCTGCGGTAATAATATTTGGCATATAAAATAATATCTTAAACACCCCTTTTCCTTTGATGTGGTTCCGGTTATCCGTAAACCACGCCGTTAAAAGCAGGGCCAGACCAATCTGAGGGATAAAGTTGCATATCCACATCCCCAAAGTGTTCCGAAATGACTTCTGGAACGAGGGATTCGTCAATATGTTCTTAAAGTTTAAAAAAGGGTCGTCCGCCAGAAAATGAAACTTTACCATACCCAATCCCTTGCAATCCGTAAAACCTATAACAGCTGTAAAAATAATTGGATATAAGGAAAAAATCAGAAAAGCAAGGGTAAAGGGCAAACAGAAAATGTATCCCCATTTCGCATATCCAGAATGCTTTCGTTTCATATCAGTTCCTCCATTCAACGCAATCGGGCGGACAAGAAGAAAAGTCCTCCCCTCCTGCCCGCTCAAATTATTTATTCTACAGTGATATCCAGATTATCTGCTACCTGCTGTTTGAAATCCTTAATCGCCTGTTCTCTGCTCTTGTTTCCTGCGGTGTATTCCCGCACCTGATCTCTCCAATACATATTAATGGTTTCATCGTACTGTGTCAGGTTCGTACCCTTTGCATACTTGTTTGCCGGAACAAATACATCAAACATATTCTGTCCGTTTAAGAAGTCGATAGAGCCGTCGGATTTGGCCATAACCGTACCGGAAGCCACGGCGTCTTTTGTCCCCGCCTCATTCATGGTACCGTTTGCCCACATGTACTGCAGGCCGTTTTCGGAAGATTCCAGGGTGATCCACTGGACAATGTCACCAAAAGCCTCTTTTACCTCAGAGTCCTTATTTGCCAATACCCATGTGCCGCCCCAGAAGAAGCCGATAGGAGATTCGCATACCGCCCAGTCCCCAAAGGTTCCTTCTCCAATCTTTTCGCCACCGGAATTAGGAGCCATAACATAGTTGATCAGCCATGCCGGACCAAAGAAGCCTAAAATCGGCTTTGTGCCCTGACCCTTCATATCTGCAAACCAGGCATCCTGCCAATCCCTGGTATCGTTGTGAAATCCTTCATCCATCAGCCGCTTGGACAGATCCAAAAATTCTTCCCGCTTCGGGTCAATGGTCAGCTTACCGTCCACGATCCAGCCGGTATCAGAGCTGTTTTCCACTGCGTGCCATAAATCGCCGTCTCCAGATATAATACCGTAGCCTTTGGCTTTCAAATCCTTAGCAGCATTGAAAAATGAATCCCAGCTATTGGATCCGCCTCCCAGCTTAGCGCCGATTTCCTTCGGGTCATCGGTTCCCCAGGTATCCTTTGCAATGGAACGGCGGTAGATAAATGCGCCGCCTGTGGCTTGGTATCCCAAGGCAACCAGTTTGTTATCAGGATTGGTTCCAATGTCCATGGTATACTTGGCAATATCCGCTTCCTTCACTTTTGCTGCCACGTCAATTCCTAAGTCCTCGTAGGGAGCCGCATATTGTCTGGCATCTCCCTGCGTGTATTTAAGGACAAATGCAGCTTCCGCGCAATATAAGTCCGGTGCATCTTTCCCGCCTGCCGCCAGTGCCTGATCCAGTGCCGGCTGGTAAGCACCATCCGTCGTAGCAATGATCGTAGGATTGATTTCGTAATCAAAGTCCGGATGCAATTCTTTGTATTTTTCGATCATTTTGGGGACTTCATCCGTAAACGCCCAAACATTGATTACTTTTTTGCCAGTAGGTTCCGACGCCTGTGCCTTTTCCGTAGATTCGCTCTTTGCTGCCGTATCCGTAGATTCGTTTTTTGCTCCCGTTTCCGCGGATCCGCTCTTTGTACCGCTGCTGCACCCCGATAACATCCCCGCCAGCACAAATGCACCTGCCAGCAAAATAAACCGTTTTTTCATGTTTATTCCTCCTCCTTTTTAATAATCGGCATAAAACCTTCTGTGTTGATTTGTAAATTCAGTGTATCATACAAGATGTCTTTCCGCTTTACAAATCTTGCTTTTTAATGTACAGAAATTGCTTTATGATACAAAATTATTGTTTTAGTTTATGGAGGTATTTTTTTTATACAATATATTTTTTTGTGTATTTATATTTATCAAGCTCTATTTTTATAGATTTTTATATTTATTTTGTCTTTAAAATTCTTATTTTTAATCTTTTTATATAGCAAGAAATGCGCTGAGTTTCCATAGATTTCGACAAAAACCCGGAATATGTAAGCCGTTTTTATAAACAAAAAAGCATTTTCTGCCAATTATCTGGCGGAAAACGCTTTTTTAAAATTTTATTGAATGATTGCTGCCCGGCAATCCATCGCCGGCTGCTGCACCTCCAGGGATTTGTTGTAAAAATAACGGATGACATCTTTACGGGTAATGATTCCGATAAAATTCTTCTGGTCATCCACAACCGGTACAAAATTTTGGTTTAATGCCTTATCAATCAGATCTTCCATATTAGAATCCGCATATACCGGGCGGTTGTCTGACCTTCTGTCAAGGGCTGCTACCGTCACTTGTTCGGCTTCCTTTAAGCTGAGATTGAATTTGTTCTTGATTCCCCAAAGCATGTCCCCTTCAGTGATTGTTCCTACATATTTCCCCCGTCTGTTTATAACGGGTACTGCAGAGTATTTGTGATACTCCATCTTCTCAAGCGCCTGGCGCAGAGATTCATCTTCAAAAATATAAGCCACCTCATTCTTAGGTGTTAAAAAAAACAGTATGTTCATAGCCACACTCCCCGTTGATTCTCGTGAAGGCAATGAGTCAAAGTCAAGCGAACTTGACTTTGCGGCTGCCCACGGCGTCAAATACTCCACATTTTGTTGTGGGGTATTTGACTGATCGGTTATAGTATAGCAGATGACTCTTAATCACGTATGAACAATTTATTATTTTTTTATAACATTTTCCTAAGATTTCCTCTTTTTGGCTTATTGCATGTGATCCAGCGGATCAATGGCTTTATCATCTTGAGTTAATTCAAAGTATACGTTGGCGCCTTCCACAGAATAATATTTGGTAGGCTCGGCTATATAACCCAAGACCTGCCCTTCTTTGACATATTCATTTTCCACAACCTGCAGCTCTTTTAGCTGACCGCAGATAGCGGTATAATTGTTGCCCATATTTAAGACAACGTAGCTTCCAATTTCTTCATTGGTGCCTATTTCCTGAACTTTTGCGTTGGCAGGAGCTACAACCGGAGTACTTACATCTCCCTGGATCACAAGCCCTGGATTGCATTTATACTGATCCAGAGTTGGAAAATAAATTGTGGTATCCATACTGTAGTCTAAAATGACATTTCCGCGTATTGGCCAGGTCATTCTGGTAGCATCACCGAAATTAAGTACCAGGGACTTTGCCGCGTTCTTGTCCGTTCCGGCTTTTACTGCCGGAGCTTGTGATTCCTGTGCTGCAGTGNNCATCTCCTCTTCCATCGTTGCATTGGAGTCTCCAGCAACTGCCACTTGTGTTTCCTGGGGGATCGATTCTTCAACAATCATATTGCTCTGATCCGGTACTTGCAGATAAGGGCTTTCTCCTCCACCATTTCCTCTTTGAACGGTAATGACTCCTGCTGCAGCTACTATAGTCAGCAGGCCTAGAACCAACAGGACAAGGAATACTTTATCCTTGAACAATTGACTTATTTTTTCCTTCACGTTTATCACCTCGATAATATTCTTACCAAGAGTGAAAGAGTTATTCAGATTTTAAAACAATATTTTTATAAAAATAGGGAAGAATTTGTTCTGCCGTCCACCCTTCCTCTGCTTTGCACTTGGCACCATACTGGCTCATGCCGTAACCGTGCCCGATTCCCTGGCAAACCACCCGGATTCCTCCTTCATATTCCTCAAAACCATAGGCTGAGGATGGAAGCCCCAGGACCCGCTGGATTTCTTCTCCCGTATAAACCCTGGTGCCGATCTGGATCTGCCCCACATATCCTCCTTCATCTCGGAGAACGATCTGTATACTTCCCGGAACCTGGTCTGCTTTCACCGGCACGTCGCCGGATATCTGATTGATTTTTTCCGCGAAATCTTCTTTCTTATATGCGACCATGGTGAGAAAGCCTTCCGCTTCCACATCCCTGGGACTGGCAACCTCCTGCAGATAAGAATGGTTTTCATCCCCTGCCCTGGTTTTTCCGGTGCTGGCCCGGTGGAATAAGGGATCAATCAGCTTTTCGTCATACATAATGACCATTTTCGCAGTAGACCGGACCGCGTTTTCTACCGCTTGGTAGCTGGCTACAAAGGATTCGCTCCCCCACAGCTTTTCCATCTGCTGTTCTTCCAAATACTCCATATGAAGTTCTGATTCCTTCACTTCATTCTGACCATTCATTTTTCCGTAGATGTATGTCCGGGCAATGATTGCCTGGGCTCTGAGAGCCTCCCTGCCGTAATCGGCCGGCATCTGCTTTGCCACCACACCGGGGAGATATTCTTCCACATCCATATAGGATTCTCCGTTTTTCCGGTCCAAAATGATCTTCTTTCCGCTGGTGATGATAGGAATCTCTTTCTTCTCCTCAATCTTTCCCGTCCAGGCAAGAGTAATTATATATGGAAACAACAGCGCAAGGATACACGCCATAACCGCCTTTTTCATCATTCCGAATCACCGTCCTTTCTATTTCAGCCCATGCGTTTGGGCCCCGAAGGATGTATCCATGGCTGAACCCTTGTTCAATATATGCAAAAAAACGCCCCGGAATCACTTCCGGAACGTTTTTGCAATCTTATACTTCTTCTAACTCCACCTTTACCTTCTCTAGGTGCCAGATATCCTTTACATATTCTTCAATGGTTCGGTCTGAGGTAAACTTGCCGCTGCAGGCCACATTTAAGATGGCAGCCTTTGCCCACCACGCTTCATCCCTGTACGCTTTATCGGCCCGGCGCTGTGCCTCTGCATAGGCTGGGAAATCCTTTAAAATAAAGTAAGTGTCCGCACGGTCACTGCTCTGGGTATTTAATAAGGAATTATATATATCGCGGAACAGTTCCGGGTTTTGGGGAGAATAATAGCCGTTGATCAGCTGCATCAGCACTCTGCGGATCTCATAGTTGTTGTTGAAAATATCCATGGGATTGTATCCGCCCTCGTTCTCGTAACGGATCACCTCATCGGAGGACATACCAAAGATAAAGGCATTCCCTGCTCCCACTTCCTCTGCGATTTCCACATTGGCTCCATCCATGGTTCCAAGGGTCAGGGCGCCGTTTAACATGAATTTCATATTTCCGGTACCCGAGGCCTCCTTGCTGGCCGTGGATATCTGCTCGCTCACATCTGCCGCAGCAAATATGATTTCCGCATTGGATACCTTATAATCCTCAATGAAAACCACCTTAAGCTTGCCTCCGATGCTTCTGTCGTTGTTAATGACATCAGCCACCGCGTTGATCAGCTTAATGGTCAGCTTTGCACGCTTATAGCCTGCCGCCGCCTTTGCGCCGAACAAGTAGGTCCTGGGAACCATATCTAAGTTCGGGTTATCCTTTAGCTGATTGTATAAATACATTACGTGCAGGATGTTCATAAGCTGCCTCTTATATTCGTGGAGACGCTTTACCTGCACATCAAACATGGATCTGGGATCCACATCAATGCCGTTATGCTCTTTAATATATTTTGCCNNGTCATCGGCATAGATTGCCAGACGGTATATATGAGGCAGATTGGTGATCCAGTCGTTTCCGATCTTTTTCGTAACCCAATCAGCCAAAAGGGGATTTCCGTGAAGAAGGAAACGCCTCTGGGTGATGCCGTTGGTCTTGTTATTGAATTTTTCCGGCATCATCTGGTAGAAGTCCTTTAGTTCCTGGTTTTTTAAAATCTCTGTATGGAGTCTGGCAACACCGTTTACCGAGAAGCCTCCCACGATGGCCAGATTGGCCATGCGGACCTGACCGTCATAAATGATGGACATTTTCCGAAGCTTTTCCTGGTTGCCGGGATACATCTCCATGATCTTCTGCTGGAATCTCCGGTTTATTTCTTCTACGATCTGATAGATTCTTGGAAGCAGTCTGGAAAACAGCTCAATGGGCCATTTTTCCAGAGCTTCCGACATAATGGTATGGTTGGTATAGGCGCAGGTCTTTGTCGTGATCTCCCATGCTTCATCCCAGCTTAAGCTAAAATCATCAAGAAGGATCCTCATAAGCTCCGGGACTGCCACAGTGGGATGGGTATCATTCAGCTGGAAAACCGTCTTTTCGAAGAACTTATGTATGTCTTCATGCTTTTCCATGTACTTCATAACCGCTCTCTGTACACTGGCGGAAATGAAGAAGTACTGCTGTTTTAGGCGGAGCTCCTTTCCTGCATAATGGTTGTCGTTTGGATAAAGGACCTCTACGATGGTTTTAGCCAGGTTTTCCTGTTCCACGGCCTTCTGGTAGTCGCCCCTGTCAAAGGAGTCCAGGCTGAAGGTGTTAATGGCCTGGGCATCCCAGATCCTTAAGGTGTTCACAACATTGTTTCCATATCCCACAATGGGCATATCATAGGGAACAGCCAGGACAGACTGGTATCCCTCCTGGACAAAGCGTTCCCTGCCGTTTTCCCGTATGGTATTTACATAACCGCCGAATTTTACCTCAGTGGCATATTCTGCACGGCGAAGCTCAAATGGATAACCGTTCTTCAGCCAGTCGTCAGGTACTTCTACCTGATATCCGCCTTCTATTTTCTGTTTGAACATGCCGTAACGGTATCTGATGCCGCAGCCATAGGCCGGATAACCGAGAGTTGCCAGGGAGTCCAGGAAGCAGGCCGCAAGACGGCCCAGCCCCCCGTTTCCAAGAGCAGGGTCCGGCTCCTGGTCCTCAATGGCATTTAAATCAAAGCCCAGTTCTTCAAGAACTTCCTTTACTTCCGGCTGAGCCATAATGTT
>DJBG01000073.1:36768-45278 GCA_002429965.1 Hungatella sp. UBA5982 | reverse complement strand
TACCTCGCTCTTTACTTCTTCCTCATGGTTCTTTAAGATACCGGCAATCTTTTCATTGCCTTTGCTGTATACCAGGATGTGATCCATCACTTCAAACCCTGCTTCTTTACGCATGGTCTGGATCTTGCTGATCAGCTCACGTACAAATCCCTCCGCCAAAAGTTCGGGTGTTAAATTGGTGTCCAGAACAACGGTAATGGTGTTATCACCTTCGGATACGTAACCCTCTGTCTGAGCGGTGTCAATGAGAAGGTCTTCCTTGGTGAGCACAACCTCTGTTCCGTCAAATGTAAAGGTGAGGGCGCCTGTTTCATTCAAGGTGTCCATAGCCTCATTGCCATTGACCTCTCCAAGGGCCTTTTTAATGGCTCCAAGCTGCTTGCCGTATTTCGGCCCAACGGTCTTTAACTGGGGTTTAAAGCTGTAGGATGTGAAATCCCTTACATCATCAGTAAATACCACATTTTTTACGTTCAGCTCCTCCTCAATGATTTCCTGGTAAAATACAGGAAGATCATGAGGTGCTTTCACGAACATCTGGCCAATGGGCTGGCGGTTCTTTAAATTGGCTGTATTTCTGGCAGCACGGCCCATGACTACGATTTTTAAAACTTCATCCATGTCAGTTTCCAGCTGCTTATCGATATAGGCTTTATTTCCCACAGGATAATCGCACATATGGATGCTCTCCGGCGCAGACTTATCCACGCTGCAGACCATGTTCTGATAAATTTCTTCAGTCATGAATGGAATGAGCGGAGCCGACACCTTGCTTACGGTTACAAGGGCTGTATAAAGAGTCATATAAGCGTTGATCTTATCCTGCTCCATTCCCTTTGCCCAGAAGCGCTCTCTGCTTCGGCGGACATACCAGTTGCTCATATCATCTACAAAAGCCTGAAGCGCTCTTGCAGCTTCCGGGATCTGATAGCCGGAAAGGAACGTATCTACATCCTCCACCAAAGTGTTCAGCTTGGAAAGGAGCCATTTATCCATGACAGGAAGCTTATCGTATTCCAGACTGTATTTTGTGGGGTCAAATTCATCAATATTCGCATAAAGCACAAAGAATGCATAGGTATTCCACAGGGTACCCATAAATTTGCGCTGTCCTTCCATAACCGCTTTTCCGTGGAAACGGTTGGGCAGCCATGGAGCGCTGTTCACATAGAAATACCAGCGGATGGCATCAGCCCCGTAGGTATCCAGAGCATCAAAGGGATCTACCGCATTTCCTTTGGATTTGCTCATCTTCTGCCCGTTCTCATCCTGGACATGGCCCAGAACGATTACATTTTTATATGGCGCCTTGTTGAAAATCAGAGTGGAAATGGCAAGGAGGGAATAGAACCAGCCTCTGGTCTGATCCACGGCCTCAGAAATAAAGTCAGCCGGGAACTGCTGCTCAAACAGCTCTTTGTTTTCAAAAGGGTAATGATGCTGTGCAAAGGGCATGGATCCGGAGTCAAACCAACAGTCGATCACTTCCGGTACCCTCTTCATCTGCTTTCCGCACTTTGGACAGGTAATGGTCACTCCGTCGATATAAGGACGGTGAAGTTCTATTGTCTCCGGGCAGTTAGGAGACATAGCCTTTAATTCTTCAATGCTTCCGATGGAATGCTGATGTCCGCACTCACATTCCCAAACGTTAAGCGGAGTACCCCAGTAACGGTTTCTGCTGATTCCCCAGTCCTGAACATTTTCCAGCCAGTCGCCGAAACGTCCTTTTCCAATGTTTTCCGGAATCCAGTTGATCGTATTGTTGTTGCGGATTAAGTCTTCCTTTACATCCGTCATCTTGATGAACCAGGATTCTCTTGCATAATAGATTAACGGGGTGTCGCATCTCCAACAGTGCGGATAGCTGTGCTCGAATACAGGCGCAGAGAATAAAAGCCCTCTCTCTTCTAAATCCTTTAATATCATTGGATCCGCTTTCTTACAGAAGGTGCCTGCCCATTTGGTCTCCTCTGTCATCTCACCTGCCGCATTGACCAGCTGCACAAAGGGAAGGTCGTATTTTCTGCCCACCTTGGAGTCATCCTCGCCAAAGGCCGGAGCGATATGAACGACACCGGTACCATCTGTCAGTGTGACATAAGTGTCACAGGTTACATAATATGCTTTTTTATTTGGTTCTACGAAGTCAAATAAAGGCTCGTATTCCTTATATTCTAAGTCCTTTCCTGTGTACCTCTCTAAAACCGTGTACTCCTCTTCCAGAACCTTTTCACACAGAGCCTCTGCCATATAATAGGTATAGTCTCCTGTCTGAACCTTTACATAGGTCTCATTAGGATTCACGCATAAGCCTACGTTGGAGGGAAGGGTCCACGGAGTTGTGGTCCACGCCAGAATATAGGAGTCTTCTCCCTTTACTTTAAACCGGACGATGGCGGAGCGTTCTTTCACATCCTTGTATCCCTGGGCCACCTCATGGCTGGATAAGGGAGTTCCGCACCGCGGACAGTAGGGAACGATCTTAAAGCCCTTGTACAAAAGGCCCTTTTCCCAGATCTGCTTTAACGCCCACCACTCAGATTCAATAAAATTATTCTCATACGTTACATAAGGGTCATCCATATCGGCCCAAAAGCCTACGGTCTTTGAGAAATCCTCCCACATGCCCTTATATTTCCAAACGCTTTCCTTGCAATACTTGATAAATGGCTCCAGGCCATACTCCTCGATCTGTTCCTTGCCGTCAAGACCCAGCTTCTTTTCCACTTCCAGCTCAACCGGAAGTCCGTGAGTGTCCCAGCCGGCCTTACGGGGAACGTCATACCCTTTCATGGTCCGGTATCTTGGAATCATATCCTTGATGACTCTGGTCAATACGTGACCGATGTGGGGTTTCCCATTGGCAGTAGGGGGACCGTCATAGAAGGTATATGTCTCCCCTTCCTTACGGTTTTCCATGCTCTTCTTAAAAATCTCATGGTCTTCCCAGAATTTTTCTACCTCTTTTTCTCGTGCTACAAAATTTAAGTCTGTCGGGACTTTCTTATACATCTTTAGCGACCTCCATTTCTCCATATATAAAAAAAGCTCCCATCCCGTAATCAGGACGAAAGCCTCACTATATCTCCGTTGTACCACCTATTACCGCATACCAGCATATGCTTTCCCTTAACGCAGAAAATACGTCCTGACCTACCGCCGATGCTTTCAGCCGGAAACTCCGGAGTGATATTCGAACCCATGCTACTATCGCCAGGCTTCCACCCTCCCCGGCTCTCTTTGGATTTCCCATGGTCCTACTGTCTCCATCAAAGTTTTTCTTCCTATTATGATGTGGTTATACTAATGTAACTGTATTTTTTAATTATAGGGATTAAGAAAAGAAATGTCAAGGCTATTTTGTTTTTCAGGCGGCAGCCGGAAGATACAAAGGAGAACGGGTACCGATTCATTTTCATGAAATTCGATACCCGTTCTACATGCTTTCATCCATTGGTTCCTAAATACCTCTCACGTTTTGTTTTTTGCATTGCGTTCTCTGAATGCTCTATATGAATTTTTTCCCGTTCCTTTCGCTTAAAACCATCTACAATCAAAATTCTCTGCATTGCTATTCTCATTCTTCTATATTGTTATCCAGCTACCGAATAAAAATTCAATCGGGATGAATCAAAATTACCCTTTGGATGAATATTTCTCTGCAGTAATAACGAACTATAGGCATATAAAGAGATTGGTAGATTTTCATTTCGGCTTCAGCCACGGTTCTCTGCTAAGGTTTAACGGTTTGGCCTTTTGCCTGAACTAGCCTTTTTACTTATTCAGGCGAAACTTATGTTTTCGGCGGGATCAACCTCCTTTTCATTCTCATTCTCCGAAACAAAATGGGAAATCGGATTGAAATTATTTTCTTTTGTTTATGGCTTTATTATATACCATCCCGCTGTATTTTGCAAGACTTTTTTANNCAAATTGTAATGTTTTATTTAGATTATTTAATCATTTGAGAAAATTTGTTTGATATTTTACCGCAAATTACATTGTTAACTTTTTGTCAATTCCATTGTTTTTTTGTAAACTTATGGTATAATGTGCGAAAAGGTTTAGTAAATGGAAAAAAGAAGGAGAACAGCTATGAGCCAGCGTAATTTAACTTTATTAACAGACCTTTATGAATTAACCATGATGCAAGGATATTTTAAAGAGAAGGACGCCAACGAGACCGTCATATTCGATGTCTTCTACCGCAGCAATCCGGGAGGTAACGGGTACGCGATCTGCGCAGGCTTGGAACAAGTCATTGAATACGTAAATGAGCTTCATTTCGACCAGGAGGATGTGGATTATTTAAGGTCCACCGGCCTGTTTGAAGAAGATTTTCTGGATTATCTCCACAATTTTAAATTTTCCGGTGACATTTACGCCATTCCTGAGGGTACGGTCATATTCCCTCGCGAACCCTTGGTAAAAGTCATAGCCCCCATTATGGAAGCCCAGCTGATTGAAACCGCTTTGCTTAACATCATCAACCACCAGAGCCTGATCGCCACAAAGGCGGCCCGTGTCGTATTCGCTGCCGCAGGAGATGGGGTTATGGAATTCGGCCTGCGCCGCGCCCAGGGACCTGATGCCGGAGTTTACGGCGCCAGAGCTGCCATGATCGCAGGCTGCATCGGCACCTCCAATGTACTGGCAGGTAAAATGTTTCATGTTCCGGTAAGAGGAACCCATGCCCATAGCTGGATCATGAGCTTCCCTGATGAACTGACTGCATTCCGCAACTATGCAAAGCTTTATCCCACTGCATGCATTCTTCTGGTGGACACCTATGATACGTTAAAATCCGGTGTGCCCAATGCCATCAAGGTATTTAAGGAAATGCGGGAAGCCGGAATTTCACTTACAACCTATGGGATCCGTTTGGACAGCGGAGACTTGGCATACCTTTCCAAAAAAGCCAAGAAAATGCTTGATGAAGCCGGATTTACAGACGCAGTGATCTCCGCTTCCAATGACCTTGACGAAACTCTGATCAACAGCTTAAAGATCCAGGGAGCTACGATTAACTCCTGGGGTGTCGGAACCAATTTGATCACCTCCAAGGATTGCCCCTCCTTTGGCGGCGTCTACAAGCTGGCAGCGATTATGGATAAAAAGACCGGTCAGTTTATCCCCAAAATCAAGCTTTCCGAAAATGCGGAAAAGATCACCAACCCTGGAAACAAGATCATCAAGCGCATTTACAGCCGGGAGACCGGGAAGATCATTGCCGACTTAATCTGTCTGGAAGGGGAAGTCTTTAAAGAAAACCATTCCCTGCTCCTCTTCGACCCCATTGAAACATGGAAGAAAACCCACCTGGCTCCCAACAGCTATACCATGAGGGATCTTCTGGTCCAGATATTTAAAGATGGGAAATGCATTTATGAAACACCTGCCGTGATGGACATCCAGTCCTACTGCAAAAAGGAACTTGATACCCTATGGGATGAATCCCGCCGTCTGGTAAATCCTCACGAGGTTCACGTTGACTTATCCAACGAACTTTGGCATATGAAGAACCAGCTGCTGGAAAGCTATCATTTCAGGGATTGATTTGATCCGGCCTGTCCATTGTTCACACTCTGGTCATAATCTTTTTACAGCCTGGTCAAATTTTCTTCATATTTAGCCGATATACTGAAAACATCAGAAAAAGATGTTGCCAACATACTTTGAGATAAAATTTTTTTTCATAATTGCCGGTATTCCTCTATGGGATACCGGCTCCTCCCTTTTTTAGGGCTTCTTTTGATCCTGTCTCTTTACATCTGCTTTCTCACGACCGAGTAGTCATCCCCGAATTTAAAATGAGGACAGCTTTGAAAAGAATTGCTTAAAAACCGTATCATCTCATCCTCATCTAAATTGATCTCACACTCATAGCATTCGAATTCCTCATTATAATCATAGTGTATACAATATTCACAGCTCATCTTCCGGTCCATGTTAATCTCTCCTTTTGCCTTTATTCCTTCTATAATTAACCGCACCCATTGCATTTTTTAACAGCCTTCCCACGGTCCCGTCAATGATCCAGGCAGCTGCCAGGGAAATCAGAAACGTAAGGATCGTCTCACAAAAGATTTTGGGCACAAAATAATGTCTTATAAACGTCTTTTCCACAAGCCCTCTGGCTGCCTGCCCCAGGACCAGATAATGAATCAGATATATGGAATAACTGTACCGGCTTATGTAGGCCACAACCTTTGCAAGACCAGGCGCCTTTATATCCCCGAAGTGTTCAAAAAAAAGAAAAACAGACGCTGACATTGCCATCATCGTGGGAGCTAAATCATGGATTCCCGGCGTAAAGGATGGGGTAACACATTTTTGAACCATGGTGATGCAAAAGCCGGCAATGCCAAGAACCGCAAAGGGAAGATAACTGCTGCTGACATACAGGCGCTTTAATGCATATCCCAGGACAAAATAGATGAGCCAGCCCTTAAATACCATATATTGAAGACCCTCTCCAAAGTCCAGGCCCAAAGCCGGAAGATACGTGGAGATTCCCTGGACAATCACCATAAGCGCCAGAAAAAGCTTTAGATCCCTGTCACTCATGGACTTCATCATACGGGCTAAAAAGGGCGCGCAAAGGTACAGGGCCATGATTACATACATAAACCAAAGATGAGGCGTCATGGGAATGGTTCCTGTCAAAAGCCCCTTTCCAAAAGCAGCCAGATGCTCCTGCCACCCAATGGGTTCCACCGCCAGATAAATGTTATAATACCAGTAATAGATCCCGCTGTAACATACAAAAGGAAGGACAATTGTCTGAAACCGGCTCCAGTAAAATCCCGGAATATCCTCTGTCCCGGATTTTAAAAGGAAGAGACCGCTTAACATAAAATAAATCCCCACAAATGCCAAAAGCACTGGCAAAAGGGCTGCCGAAAACAGCCACTGCCTGAAATTAAACGTCTCTGCAGGAACCGCATGAACCATGATGATGGCAAAGACCGCAAGGGTCCTTAAGTAATCATACTTTACTTCCCGCTTTTTTAGTTCCATATCTCTTCCTCCCTGCTTTCTCTGGATTTAGAAAAGTATAGCATATAAAATCCGATTTTGACAATTTTTTTATTTTATTAAAAAAAGTGTAGACAAACTGAAAATCCTATGGTATTATAATGAAGCTGTCAGAGATGACACACATAAAAAGGCCTATTGGTCAAGCGGTTAAGACACCGCCCTTTCACNNCCGCCCTCTCACGGCGGAAACCCGGGTTCGATTCCCGGATAGGTCATAATTAAAGCACTGCATTTTCCTTTTATTTACTAGGATTATGCAGTGTTTTTTTAATTTAATTGTTGATGAAAGTCAACAAGATAAAGAAAATGACGATAGCGAATAATCTATCGTCATTTCTTTTGTTTAATAAAAAGAAACCGTTCGTTTAAAATTCCGCAGAAGCACAATTGTCCCCTGAAGCGAATGTCATTTTCTTTATGTTCAATTTGTCCTTTAGCAGACTGTAGAATACCTCAATGAGATTTTCACAGGTCGCAACTTTTTCAACCACCACAAGACGGCATTCCGGNNTTTGCCAAGGCGGTATCAAATGGCTCTCCAATCATGGTATTCGTTTCTGCACCATTACGAATGCCCTGTGCTTCATAAACTTTTAAGATTACGGGTAAGATAGGATCTTCCTTCTGCAAGATCAAAGCATGGTCAAAGTTTTTTAAGTAATCCCATGCAATACGTTTAATACTGTTGCAGGGGTACACAAAGCCTGTTCTGCCGTCAACGTCACCGTCAACCTCAATGGTAAGTAATCCGGTATGTCCATGAAGATACTGGGCCTCTCCCTCATAATTGAGAAAACGATGGGAGTACTGAATGTTTAATTTAGTTATAGATCGCATGTATAATACCTCCTTTTATATTTTAAGCACATACTCCTTAAAGTCATGCTTATTTGCTCACTTTTACCTGTCTGCATGAAGGACAAATATAGCTAACCTTTAAATCATAAGAAAGAATATCCTCTCCAATTTCTTCTTTTAATTTTATCGTCAAATCTTTGAGCATAATATCGGTTAATCGTCCACATTGTTTGCAAACTAGATGGTCATGCCTTACGATTTTGTCATATCTATCGGGATACCCTTCTACTACAACCTTTCGAATCAGATTATTCTCATATAGTGCATTTAAATTATTGTATACAGTAGCTAATGCTATCTTTGTAGAAGTCTCTTTCAATTTTAAGAAAATCTGTTCAGCAGTAAGGTGATCTTCCGATATATTAATTACATTTAGAATTAGTTCTGAATTTGTTGTCATAAAATACCTTTCATTTAGAATTATTCTAATTCTAACATATGCCTACCATTTAGTCAAGATTAATAATTACTCAAAATAAAACCATTGAAGCGTAATGATCTGATCCAAAAAGTAAAAAGTGCACTTCAAACACAAGACATATGTCTAACGTTTGGAGTGCACTTCATAATTTTAGTGAAATGGTCCTTATTATTATTTGGTTCTAAGA
>DJBG01000073.1:12281-36745 GCA_002429965.1 Hungatella sp. UBA5982 | reverse complement strand
TTCATTAAATTGTATTGGTATATTGTTATCCGCTGCAATTTGTATCGCATTATTATTTGCTATAGCAGTAGCCCCTGTAGCTCCCGGAACATAGGGTAGCGGCCAATCATATCCGAGTGTGGTAATTCCCAGGATAAAAATTTCAGGTGGCATAATACTAACTACGTAGTCTAATAATTCTCTTAAAACATTAACTGGAAAAATTGAGCTTGGGTAGCTATAAAATCTAGCCCAATCATAAGAAGCGAATAGAATTCCATCTACATATCCAGAAAGTTGTGAATAATCCAATTTTTCAAAACTGACGATAGGCCCATTAATATTCATAACTGGTGTTGTGGTAACTAATACTCTGTAACCTTCTGAATGAAATATCGCAGAAGCTTTTTTTATGTATTCTACAATATTGTTTATGTTGTCCGATGTGATATCTTCAATATACATATTTACTCCATAATAACCCTTTGTTTTCATCATTTGAAGAACATTATTAATGAGGCGATCTTGCACAGTAGGGTTATTTAAAATATTGTGGGTTACTTCACGAATAATTGTTCCTTCTTCCGTAATCGTAGAAACAAACATCATGGGCGCAACACCATAAGTTTTAGCCAACTGAATTACTTCAACGTCGTCAGCAATGGAGATAATTTCTCCTTCACTTGTGGCCCTATAATTGAATATAGTCAGATATGATAAAAAAGGAAGCGTTTTTATTAAAACAGATTTATCTATATATGAAAAGGTATAACCACTAGTGGCAATCGTTCTTAATTTATTCGTTTGATAATTAATAACAATAGTTTCACCGGTGTATAAAAATTCTCTATCGGAAAGATAGGGATTGTTTCTTAATAATTCCATTGGTGAAACACCATGGTGCTCTGCAATACTCTCTAAAGAATCACCGGCCTGGACGGTATAAAGTGTTTCAGGTTGAACAATCACAATCGTTTGGCCTATTGCTAAATTGTCAGGATTTGTAATTCCGTTTTCCAATATTAATCTGTTAACAGGGATTTTGTAATACTCTGATATTGAATAGATGGTTTCACCGGGTTGGACAACGTGTATGATCATGGCTTCCCTCAAATGATCTAATTAATTCTATTATATGCTAATCCTACCTGTTCATAACATTTTAGTATAAATAAATATATACTTAGCCTAAGCAATCCTTGTTCAACAATTCTTAAAAATCTGTCCTTACATGAATGATTCTACAAAAAAGACTTGAAACTGAACTTTCGTCATAATTACATCAATCTTCTACATGTTATTGCATGGAACTCAGGCTACCTTCTCCTAATTTCAAAAGAAACCAGCCTTTATATCTTTTCTACAAGGCCACCACACACGTTGCTAAGTGGTTCAGCCTCCAACCCGTCTGGACTGGCAAAATAATTTCCGTCTATCTCTATGATTTTAACATCGGGTACTTCATTCCATATATCATTATACACTTTTTCTGTATCAATCTGCTTGCCATCTCTGTCTAAAAATAATTTTATTAACATTCTCTCAATCCTTTCTTCCGCATATTAACTGGTTTTTTATTCGAACTATTTTTTCAAATGTATATGTCCATATTGATCTATCTCAAATAAAATCTGCCCATCATTTACGTCTTTTCTAAACTGAACTGCTAATTTATCAGTCATTTGACTTCGGTTATAGTGTTCTAAAATTTCATTTTTCATATTAATCGTTTGATCCAAATCTCCATTTGTAAATGTTACTAATACCTGAGATGGTTTAGAAAACACTCTGTTTCTATTACAACTATCTATTTTATCATAACCATTTTTAGTGTGTTGTTTTGTTTTTTCTTCATTGCCTTGCAACCTAACTGTTTCTGATTTTATATATGACATGGTCTTCATTGTTATTTCTTCCATTATATTCTCCTCTTTTAAATTGCTATCTATCATTTCATAAATTTTACAAAATAATCATTCTATTCCATTTAATTGATTCTCTTATCTTCTTTAAAATACCCCTTCTTTCTTCAACACCTCCATTATACTATTTTCCCATTATAAAAGCCATCAGATTTTCGAAATCCAACGGCTTTATTTATCTTGTCATATTTATACTCTCCATTATTTATTAGGATATGCCATAACAAAATCGGGTAAGGGACTAACCATTTATTGATTAACCTCTTGCCCGATTTTCTTTTTTCTTTATTTTCCGGAAGAAGCCACGGTAAGCTGCCAGATAGTCCTGCCGTTCTGCCAGAGGTGTACATACATTGTCCTGCATTTCCGGTATCTGGCAAATAGTTTAACGGCCTCGCATTCATTGGAATACACCTTCCAGCAGCCGGTGCATTTGCAGTTCTTTCCCCCGTTTTGGATAAATCCCACCACATCTCCCAGAGGATAGCCGAGAAAAACCCCGATCTCATGGGGAAATTCCCCTTCCTGGTTCAGCCTCTCCTTCAGCCTCTTAAGCGCCGCCTCCGCCTCTATATGCTCATAGCCGTAGGCCTGTAGAAACCTGCCCACTTCCGGCCGGCTTAAATCAGCCTGCAAATGAGCCTTCCGGTAGACATAGATAAGCGCTTTGTTCCCGCGCCTGCATAAGCACAGAAGGGATATTCCCTTCCCTCCCAGTTGTGTGTTCAAGCCTGCAATCTGGCTTTCCAGTTCCATTTCCGATAAAAAGGAATGGCTGAATAAGTTTGCTGTCTTAATGGAAGCCAGTGTGGGGGAACAATATTCAATTAGATTTTTTTCCAGAAGCATATCCGTACCTCCGCCTGCTTTCTTGCTCCATGAGCTTCCCTTCACAGGGATTTCTCTGTTATAAATATTATAAGCAGCATTGGCTTGGATACTTTTCCAATTTTTGTNNTTCTTCATTTCTTTCATACTTTCTTTAGAACCTGGTCAAAATTCCTTCACAATTCTCCTGTAAAATAATATTATAAACATAAAAGCAAAAGAAAGCGGCCAGAGCGCTTACATATATGTTTTTACTAAGTCGGCAGAGTTGCCCTGAAAGGCCTCTTTGCCGGCTCAACCTAAAAACAAAAGCAGGAATTGCTGCCATTGCATTTCCGAAGCTTGAATAACACATATAATAAAAGGACCGCTGCCCCGTAGATGAGTAATCATCTGCGGGGCAGCGGCCTTTTTTTCTTTTGGCTTAAAACCGGAATTTATTTGTCAGATTCAACGATACCCAGAGAGTCATCTCCCTTTCTTGCCTTTTCCATGAGAAGGGAGGCCATTTTCTGAAAATTTCCTCCCGAAATCGAGGCTCCGGTTACAGCATCAATTCCCTTGTCGCTTTGGGCCGCCAGGAAATTAGCGGCATAGGTGCGGGTATAGCGGTTGGGGTATGTTCCTTTTTTATCGAGCATATTGCGCATATAGGGTATATCCCAGGATTTGATGAATCCGCTTGCATTCCTGGCATTGTACTCGACCGTAACGATTTTGTTGCCGCTGACCCGGATGGTAACAAATTCCTTCCAGCCATTGTTATAATCCGACATTTCTACTGTGTAAAATCCATCCTCCAGCCTGCTCTCCTGCTTTTTACAGCCACTTAAGGAAAATACAAGCATAAGGACCAGACAAATCATTAAAAAGTGTTTTCTTTGATTCATTCTCCATCCCTCCCTTCGGAATCGGAACGAAGGCGGAAGCGTCCGGACATTTCTTCAAGACTTTGAGCCTGTTGTGCTAAATCCCCGCTTAAAGAAGCCACAGCGCCGCTTGATTCAAGGTTTTGACGGGCCAGCTGGGATATCTGGGATATGTCGAGAGACGCGTTTTCAAGNNTTCAATGGCGTTTTGGGAATGTGCAATCATTTCGGCCGTACGCTTTGAGGAATCCGCACTTTTTTCGGCCAGGTCACGGATTTCATTTGCCACTACGGCAAAGCCTTTCCCGGCTTCGCCTGCATGGGCGGCTTCAACGCTGGCGTTAAGTGCAAGAAGGTTTGTCTGGAACGCTATTTCTTCAAGGAACTTTGTGATTTTAGTTATTTCAACCGCATTGTTGCTGATGTTTTCCATTGCCTGAAGGGTATTATCCATATGTTCATCACCCATTGACAGCTTTTCCATGGACTGCCCCATAAGTTCACGGGCAGTTTTTGCATGTTCATCCACAATGATAATATCTTTGGATATAGAATCTGTCTCTTCCACAAGCCTGTCAATGGACATGGACTGATGGCCGGAAGATTCATTCATAAGGCGGGCGCTTTGGGATACCTCCTGAGCAGCTTGGTTCAAAGCTTCCGCCGACCGCTGAAGATCATTGATCAACTGGTTTAAGAAATCTGTAATATTATGAATGGAGTCCTTCATAACCACAAAATCTCCAGCATACTGATCGTTTACGCTGACGTCTAAATTGCCGGCAGAAAGCCGTTCTAAGGCATTTTGAAGCTGGGAAATGTATCCGCTCCCCTGTTCAATGGTATCCTTCAGAGAATTTGAAAGAGTCTGGGCCTCATCGTTTGTCATCATCACTTCCACAGGACTTGTCAAATCTCCCTGAGCCAGCTTCTGTATCCGCTCTGTTACACTTCCAAGGGATCTAGAAATTTTTCCTGCAAAGCGGGCAATAAATAAGATTGCAAGCAGGGTAAGGGTTATGGTGATTCCTATATTGATCATAACAGCAGTGTTTACTATATTCGTAAAGTCTGACTTGGGAGTTATGATGGCTAAATACCAGTTAGCACCCCGTACAGGCGCATAAACTACAAGAGTGTCCTTTCCGTCCAAGGAGACAGAAGCTGATCCGATCCTCCCTGATTTCATCGCATCAAAAACTTCCAGAAGCTTTGCATTATCCTTATAAAGAGAATATACATTCTCTCCGCTCCTGATAAAATCCGTATCAGGGTAAGCCACCACCTGCCCGTTTCCATTCATAACAAAAGCGTGGCCGCTGTAGCCAATATGTATACTGCTGATCACATCGTCAAGCATATCATACTTATAACTTCCCACCAGATAATAGGTGTTATTCTTTTCTGTGGTTATGGGCATTCCCACGTATACTTCAAGTCCATTTTCTCCCACAGAAGTATCCCCGATCACAAGATTTTGGGTTTCTTCCATCATTTTAAATAAATCGCCGCCTGAAATATCGGCAGGGCTGTTTCGGTTACCAGTGTATCGTCTGCCGTCCTGGGTGTAAAGGGCAAGCCAGACAAACTCTATGCCGGATGTGGCCTTGTCAAGAACCTGCTGTTTCTCCTCAAGAGTCGTTTCCTCCGATGATAATTCATGATTTTCCCCTATCATAAATATACGGTCAGCCATGATATGCAGATTGCTTTCAATGCTTTTTGAGGCAGTTTTGGCAAAAGGCATCAGGGTTTCCTTTAAGGTGACATTGGTCAAAGACATGGCGGATACTGACAATACAATGGTTGTAACCACGGAAATAATTATGGTAACAATCAATGTGTTTAAAATTATTTTCCGCCGAATTCCTTTTAAATTCATAAATCCTCCTTTGTACTGTTACAAATATAATTTATAACTTATAAAATAATATAACCCATTCTAAATAAAAAACAATAGTTTTGTTGAAATAAAAGCCATTATTGGGAAAAATTGTCACATTAGTTATAGAGAGCCGATAAATTAGATGTAAAAACTGAAAATTGTATCTCTTTTACCTTTGAACATCTAAAACACTGGTTCCCCCTACTCCACTGTCCCTCCTGACAGTCACTTCCTGCACCCGGGGACATACTATATATAAGAAATACGTATTTCTACAACTTGTTAAAAGGGGGCATTCTTATGGCTAATTATAAACCAATCGCGAAAACAATCTCAGCTGCTTCTGCTATTTCAGGAGTACTGGTTCCTGCTAATCTTTCTACAACAAGCTGGGGGTTACTTTTAGTAAGAGGTTCTGCATTATTCAGCAATACGATCTTAAAAAGCGGTGCTGTGGCAGTATGGGAAAGTACAAATCCTACCACTGCTGCTCCCAACCGGGAAACGTTTACTGATGCTAATGCGATTTATGGCATTACCTGCAGAGCCGGGGTAAAGCTGATATTTAAGTTCTATGCTCACTAACAATTAAAAAGAGTGCCTCAAAGGTTAAAAATCCAACATCACGCTCACCAAATACGAACAAATTCAAGCTAATATTAGAATATCTGGCATGTATGGGATTTGAAAAGGAACCTTTGAGGCGCCTTTCTTGCAATGAAACATCATTTTATAACAAAGGAGGGGGAAAATTGCTGCCAAAAATAATTTTAACAGGCTGTCAGATCATTTGCTCCGGAATAGTGACAGCAGATATTACCTTATCAAATAACGCGTATATATTAATCACAGGAACCGTATACAGCCCAACAGGAAAGCCTCTGCCAAATGCTGCTGTTGAAATACTTCTCGTAGATGATTCCCATATCCCTTCTGAGGAAAAAAGCTTAGGCGTAACCTTTACGCTTCATGATGGTACTTATGGAATATCGCTGCCCAGGATTGGTGAACAGCAATACAAACTTATTGCTTATTCGCCCGTATAAACGGGAAATAAAAAGGCCGATCAACACGGAGGTTATTATGAAAAAATATAAAACAATGGATGGATATCACGTATATCGGATAAAGAAAGAAAAGAAATTCTTTTATTTGGCAGACCGGCTTGATTACAGAAAAGAGATCAATCAATTATTGGCTACACTGGATGATTTAAAATTTGATTCCCTGATTTTTCTATTCGGAATTGATACAGGAGAATACCTTCATGATATGAAAAAATTATTATGTGATAAAAACAGAGTGATCATTTTTGAACCAAACCCTGCAATCTACAGAAAATTCGGTCCGAAAATAGCTGACAATATCAGCATTTTTCCGTTTGAAGAAAATCAGGTAAAACAAATTTTTGACAATACCATTCATTTTAAAAATATCAATAATATATACTTTCACGCATTCGGCAACTATTCCAGTGTTTATAAGGAAGAATACGACCGTTTGATTGAACATTTGGATTGGAACATAATCAATGCGGCTTCCCAGGTGGAACTTGCAAAACGCTTTAAGAAAATTTTCATCCGGAATATGACTGCAAATATGAAGGTTTTAAATCAGTGCACTCCCATTCACCACTACAGGGGTACCAATTTAAACGTCCCCGCACTTGTGGTATCCGGAGGCCCCTCCCTGGATTCAAACATTAAGGATATGCTCATTCATAAGGAGAAGCTGGACCAGTATTTTATCATTACCGGCAGCAGGACGGTTGAGGCTTTGACGAAAAACGGGATCCATCCTGATATGATCGTATCCGTTGATCCGGTTGATGCAAACTTTGATATGATGAAGAACTGCTTAAACTTAGAAGTGCCCCTTGCTTTTTATGAATACAGCAACAGGTATTTAGTAGGAAATTATAAGGGAGATAAAATCTTCATTTCACTCCTGTTCTCTCATACAGTGGAAGGCTTTGAACATTATCAGGGAGTGTTCTGCGGAGGTTCGGTTGCCCACGCCTGCATTGACATCGCAAATATGATGGGCTGCTCTCCCATCGTATTTCTGGGCCAGGATCTTGCCCATACCTATAACAAGCATCATGCGGACAGCGCGGTCTTTGATTATGATAAGAGCATTCCCTATGGGGCCACAGCCATTGTAAAGGATGTATACGGAAATCCGGTTGGAACGACCCTTACCCTGGATCATTACCGGCGAAGGCTGGAACATTACATTGCCATTTATAAGGACCAGAAACGGATCCGTTTTATCAATTGTTCCTATGGAGCGGAAATAAAAGGCGCTCCTTTTAAGGAGCTTTCGGAAGTTTTTAAGGAGGAAGCAGCAGGCAGTCCAAAAACGAATTGTATTCCAAATCAGGATATCCATATAGACAGCAGGAATACCATAGACTCCCTGCTTACTTTCATCGAAGAATACCGGATAAAGGCCAGTCAGGGTCTGGAATTATGCGAAATCATAAGCTCTGAGAACCAGACAAAATCCTTACTTAAGGTGGATGAAACGGACATTGATTTACAGCGGATCTTATATATCTTAAAGATTGTAAACGATTTCGAAAACGCTGCAAATACCAAATATTTCGGAGGCTATTTCAATGAATTCGTTTTTGAAATGAAGGAAAAAACATTTGATATGTCTGCAATGGATTATGAAAGACTGACCTCTGATCTGCAGCATCAGGCAAAGGCTTTTAAGATATATTTTGAAAAGATGAAAGAGATGCTGGAAGAAATAAAGGAAACCATTTTGGAAACGGTAACAGAATTCTATGGATCGCATATAGTTTAATAAAAAAAACCTAAAAAAGGGGATAGGCAATGGAAATCAATGATACCAAATACAAAGAGGTTGAAGTAAATAAAATGATCATCAATGGGAAAGAACAGGCGGGAAA
This sequence comes from Hungatella sp. UBA5982, assembly GCA_002429965.1. GTDB lineage: Bacteria > Bacillota > Clostridia > Lachnospirales > Lachnospiraceae > Lacrimispora. The sequence continues at coordinate 28,342 of DJBG01000073.1, read as the reverse complement.
CATTATTAATGCTGAGGATACAAAGGATAAACAGGAATTAAACGTAACCGTATATACCCGCAGCATTACGGAAACAACGGAAAGCGGAGGGAGGCATAATAAATTATATGAACTGCTTCAGAAAGTCCTCTTTAAAAATAAACGGAGCTAAACTCCAGTCCCGCCCGGAATATCACTTTGACATCCAGCTGGAAAAGTCTATTTACCAGATCATCAATGGAACCGTATATAGCCAGGACCAGAAGCCCTGTGCAGGTGCCGTGGTCCAAATCACACAGATCGACTGCAGGGATAACACCAGAAGCCTGTTAGGCTATACCCTGTCAGATGAAAACGGATACTATTTATTCTCTATTAAAGCAAAGGCCTGTATGAAGTATGAATTAGCGGTCTATGCTCCCCTTCTCTGATACAGAAAGGAGGAAACCCATTGAGCGGCTACACTGAGATCATCCTGTCACCAAAGCATTTTAAGAACCGGGACATTTTAAAGACAACCATTACCATGGAAAAATCCGATGAGGTTTTATTAACAGGCACTGTATATAATTCACGCCGGGAGGCTCTAGAAGGCGCGGTTGTCCGGGTCATCAAAATCACCGGGGAAGACCAGAGGGTGAGCAAAGGCTATGTGATCACCAACNNGGAATTTGCCATAGCCGTGGAAAAAGACAAGTATGCCTGTTATCAGCTGGATATTTACGAACCGCTGATAACCACTTAGGCGGGGTAGCGTATTATGGAACAGATTAATCATGAATATCATATGGAAGGTATATTAATAAAAGGGAGGGTCCGTTACAAAGATTCCTGCCCGGTTAAGGGCGCTGTCGTTATATTAGAAAAGCTTGTCCCTATATATAACCAACAGGAACAAGGATATGAAGGGACCTGCCTTGAGCATACGATGACCAATGACCGGGGAGAATTCTGCTTTTCTATTACAGATAAAATGAGCAGTTATAAAATAAAGGTTTTCGATAACCACCACAGGTAAGGGAGGAAACATGAAAAAGGTTCTGGTTACAGGAGCAGACGGATTTATAGGCAGTCACTTAACGGAAACACTTGTTGAACAGGGATATGAGGTAAGGGCGTTTACCTTTTATAATTCCTTCAATACCTGGGGATGGCTGGATTCTCTTCCAGATGAAATAAAGAAGGAAATCGAGATACAGCCAGGGGACATCAGGGATCCAAACGGCGTAAGAAACGCCATGACAGGAATGGAATCGGTCTTTCATCTGGCCGCACTGATCGCCATCCCTTTTAGCTACCACTCTCCTGATTCCTACGTGGATACCAATATAAAAGGAACGTTGAATGTCTTGCAGGCCGCAAGAAGCCTTGGTACGGATAAAGTACTCATTACCTCTACTTCCGAGGTTTACGGCAGCGCCAAATACGTTCCCATTGATGAAGCCCATCCCTTTCAGGGACAATCGCCCTATTCCGCCACTAAGATCGGAGCCGACCGNNCTATGTAAAAGATACGGTAAACGGTTTTATTGAAATAGAAAAGTCAGAAAAAACCATTGGGGAAGAAATCAACATTGCCAGCCAGAAGGAAATTTCCATTGGAGAGCTTGCATCGGAGCTGATCCGCCAGATCAATCCTCAGGCCGGGATCGTCTGCGAGCCGGAAAGACTGCGTCCTCAAAAAAGTGAAGTCAACAGGCTACTTGGATCTAATAAAAAACTAAAGGAGCTTACGGACTGGAACCAGGAATACACTCTTTCCCTTGGCCTTAAAAAGACCATTGACTGGATGGAGAAAAACTTGGATAAGTATAAAGTAGGCATCTATAATCTATAGATGCAGACCAGGAGCGGAGGAACGAATATGATACCTTTATCTGTTCCCAACTTAAAAGGGAACGAAAAAAAATATATATCAGATGCCCTTGACAGCGGCTGGATATCAACAGCCGGCAGCTATGGGGCAAGATTTGAGCAGGACATGGCCTCTTATTTAAACACCGCCGGCGCAGCGGCTGTTCAAAGCGGGACTGCCGCGATCCATCTGGCTCTGCTCTTATCCGGTGTCAAACCGGGGCAGGAGGTGATCGTCCCCACCCTTACTTTTATTGCCTCAGTCAATCCAGTGGCCTACATAGGTGCTTTCCCTGTTTTTATGGATTGTGACGACTCTCTGAATATAGACTGCGATAAGCTTGAGGAATTCTTGAAAAAGGAATGTGCCATGACCTCTTCCGGGCTGGTAAACAAGAGCACAAACCGGGTCATTAAGGCGGTCGTTGCGGTCCATATCTTTGGCAATATGGCGGATATGGAACGGTTAAAAGCATTGTCTGAACAATATGGAATTCATTTGATTGAAGATGCTGCGGAAGCATTGGGGACCTTCTATAAACAGGGGAAATACCAGGGACAATTTGCAGGGACAATCGGCGATTTCGGTGCCTATTCTTTTAACGGCAATAAGATCATCACCACAGGGGGAGGCGGGATGCTGACAGCAAAGGATGGCAGCGCCCTGGAAAAAGCGAAATATCTTGCCGCCCAGGCAAAAGACGATCCCTTCTATTATATTCACAATGAAGTGGGTTATAACTACCGCATGACCAATTTACAGGCAGCCCTGGGAGTTGCCCAGTTAGAATGTCTGGAGGATTTTATCCGGATCAAGGAAATCAATTATGATTACTACGAAAATGCCATAGCACCAATGGAAAATTTTGAACTGCTTAAGTTTAACCTTAATGCAAGAAACAACCGGTGGTTCTATTCCCTGTTCTTAAAAAATCATGGATTGGACCGTAATACAGTCATGAAGCAGCTAAAGGAAAAGGATATTGAAACAAGGCCCATCTGGCAGCTTGCCCATACCCAGAGGATGTATGAGAACAGCCAGGCTTATTTCATAGAAAAGGCTCCCTTTTACTGGAACCGGGTAATCAATATCCCATGCAGTACCAGTCTTTTAAAAAAGGAGATGGATCATATCATTCAAACATTGAGCCGCATTTAGCAGTCTGAAAGAGGGATAGGCATGGAAGTTGGTAAATTTATTATTGCACCGGATGTTTCTATTCGGGATGCAATCAGACAATTGGACCAGACAGCAAGAAAAATCCTTGTTGTTGAAGAAGATAATAAGCTGGCCGGTGTTCTCACAGATGGGGATATCAGGCGGTGGATTTTAAAGAATAAGGATATTTCCATGCCGGTGAGCCTGATCATGAATACCGCTCCTGTTGTTATAAAAAAAGAAAAAAGCCATCTGGCCCTGGAGATCATGAAAGAAAAACAAATCGAAGGGCTGCCCCTGGTAAATGATAACAATGAGGTGACTGATATCCTGTTTTGGAATGAACTGAACGATCATGAGCCTGGACGACAAAAGAAGACCCAGACACCGGTAGTCATCATGGCAGGCGGCAGGGGGTCCCGGCTGTATCCGTATACAAAAATTATTCCAAAGCCTTTGATTCCGATCGGCGACACCCCCATTGTAGAACGGATCATGAATCAGATGATGGAGTACGGGTTTTATGAATTTTATCTTACCATAAACTATAAAAAGGAACTTATAAAGGCTTATTTTAATGATGATCATCCTTATCATCTGCACTTGATTGAGGAGGATCAGCCCTTAGGAACAGCCGGTTCCTTGAACCTGGTGAAAAAGGACATAAAGGGGAGCTTTCTTGTAAGCAACTGCGATATTTTAGTGGATGTCAATTTTACCAAGCTTCTCATCCATCACCAAACCCATAAAAACAAGATCACCGTTGTCACCGCCATGAAAAGCTATGAGATTCCTTATGGGGTGGTTACCTTGGGGGAAAGCGGATCCATTGATGCCTTAAACGAGAAACCCAGATATGAGCTGTTAGTGAGCACCGGGCTTTATGTATTGGAGGAGGAAATACTAAAATACATCCCTCAGGATCAATATTTTGATATGACAGACTTAATCCGCAGATGCTTAAAAAACGGCGAACTGGTGGGTGCCTATCCGGTCATGGACAGCGCCTGGCTGGATATGGGAGAATTCAGTGAAATGAAAAAAATGGCTGAGAGAATGAAACTATGAAAGAGGAACTGATCCTGATCGGCGGGGGCGGTCATGCGGAAAGCATCATAGATACCATCAGAGGACAGGAAAAATATAAGATCACCGGCATTCTGGACCGCAGCAAAAAAGCTGGTACAGAGGTCCTTGGCATAAAGATCATAGGAAGTGATGAGGATCTGGCCGACTGTTTTAACCGGGGAATTAAGAAGGCGGTAATTGCTATAGGAAGCATGGGAAACCCCGGCCCAAGGCGGAGGCTGTACGAACAATGCAAGAAAATAGGCTATGAATTTCCCAATATCATGGATAAAAGCTCCATCGTTTCCGAGCCCCTTAACATCGGGGAAGGGAACTTTATTGGAAAGGGAGTCCTCATCAATACCGGAGTTACCATAGGGAATGGAACCATCATCAATACGGGCGCCATCATCGACCATGGCTGCAGGATTGAAGATTTTGCCCATATCGCTCCCGGAAGTGTCTTATGCGGAAATGTCTGGATAAGGGCTAATTCCCATATTGGAGCCCATTCCACCATCCTACAGGGCTTAACCATTGGAAATGACACCATGATCGGCGCAGGAAGCCTTGTCTTAAAAAGTATATCGTCAAATAAGCTGGCCTATGGAAGTCCGGCAAAGGAGGTAGCTTTCCATGAGTAACGTCATGATAATCGCAGAAGCAGGGGTAAACCATAACGGCGATTTAAACATTGCCAAACANNACAAGCGTCATAGGTGCAGACGCCATCAAATTCCAGACCTTTCGGGCAAAGCACCTTGCAGTGCCGGATGCGAGGAAAGCAGACTACCAGATTGAGAATACCGGCCAGACCATGTCACAATACGAAATGTTAAAAAGCCTGGAATTATCCTGGCAGGAGTTTGAAGAACTGTTTCAGTACTGTTCCTTCAGGCGCATTCAGTTCCTGTCCTCTCCTTTTGATGAGGAAAGCATTCTTTTTCTTGACCGGCTGGGAGTGGATCTCATAAAGATCCCTTCCGGAGAGATCACAAATTATGGCTATTTAAAAAAAATAGCTTCATTAAAGAAGCGGGTCATTTTATCCACGGGAATGTCCAATGAGGAAGAGGTGGGGGAAGCACTGGAAATCCTGGAGGAAGGCGGACAGGAAATCATACTGCTCCATTGCTCCAGCTCCTACCCTGCCCTGATGCAGGATGTGAATTTAAATGCCATGGATACGTTGAGACGTAGGTTTCAAAAGCAGGTGGGTTATTCCGACCATACGCCAGGAATCGAGGTTGCCATTGCCGCTGCCGCCCTTGGTGCCTGTGTCATCGAAAAGCATATGACCCTTGATAAAACCATGCCCGGACCAGACCACAAAGCCAGTTTAGAGCCAGATGAATTCCAGCAAATGGTGGACAGCATCAGAAATATTGAGCTGGCCCTGGGTGACGGAGTGAAAAAGCCCACACAAGCTGAATTAAAAAACAGGGACTATGTGAGAAAATACCTGGTGGCTTCCAGGGAAATTAAAAAGGGGGAGCCCTTTACCCTTCAAAATCTATGCGCCAAACGCTGCGGATATGGGATCTCTCCCATGGAGATGCACAGCCTGTTGGGAAGAGCCGCTCAAAGAAATTATCTGAAAGACGAAAGGATCGGCCAATGATCAAATTATGCGTAGTGACCGGAAACCGGGCGGAATACGGCTTATTAAAGCCGGTGATGGACCGCGTCATACAGGACCCGGATTTTAAACTGCAGGTCATTGCCACAGGAAGCCATCTGGATACCAGATATGAACAAGGTGAGGACATTGAAAAGAGCGGCATAAACATCGATGAAAAAATAGAGATGAACCTGGCCTCAGACACCTCCCTTGGAATATGCAAATCCATGGGCNNAGGCTTACCATCGGTTAAAACCGGATATGGTTCTGCTTCTTGGAGACCGGTATGAAATCTTTACAGCAGCAAGTGCTGCCCTTATCTGTAAAATTCCCATTGCCCATATTCACGGCGGGGAAATAACAAGAGGCGCATATGACGACTCCATGAGGCATGCCATCAGTAAGATGAGCTATCTGCATTTCACCAGCACAATAGAATACCGGAATAGGGTCATCCAGTTAGGGGAAGCCCCTGACAGGGTTCATTGGGTGGGTGCTCTTGGGATTGAAAACATGAAGACCATAAAGCTATTAAACAGACAGGAATTGGAGGAAAAACTAAAGATTTCACTGGTTCCGCCCATTGCCCTTGTCACCTTTCATCCTGCCACTTTGGATCATGACAGCGCCCCGGCCCAGTTTCAGCCCCTGGAAGAGGCTCTTTTACATTTTCCGGATTTATTTGTTGTCTTTACAAAGAGCAATACCGACACAGGGGGAAACCAGATCAATGGAAGGATTGGCGCTTACGTAAGCAGGAATCCGGAGAAATCGGCAGTGTTCCCCTCTCTTGGCGTACAAAACTATTTAAGCCTTATGAACTGCTGCCAGGCAGTAATCGGAAATTCTTCCAGCGGAATTATTGAAGCACCTTTCCTTAAGGTGCCTTCCGTCAACATCGGAAGCAGGCAGGCTGGAAGGATAACGCCTTCCTCTGTCATNNGTGCGGTCCAGAAAGCCCTTACCTTTGACCGGCATAAAGAAGAAGCTCCAAACCCCTACGAGGGCCAGGAAACCAGCAAACAGATCGTCTCGATTATTAAGGAGTCATTTGAAAAGGGAATTAATTTAGAAAAGAATTTTTATGATGTGGAATGGAGGCTGTAATGTATAAGAATAAGACTTTTTTGGCAATCATACCAGCCCGAAGCGGCTCAAAGGGGATCATCGATAAAAACATCATAGAAATTAATCACAAGCCGCTTATGGCGTATACGTTGGAAGCCTGCAAACGCTCTGGAATATTTGATGATATCGTGGTATCCACGGACTCCGAAAAATATGCAGGGATTGCGAAACGTTTTGGCGCCAGCGTGCCCTTTCTGCGCCCAAAAGAGCTGGCATCAGATCAGGCTTCCTCCAATGACGTCATACTGCATGTCATCAATGGGCTGCAGCATCTTGGAAAAACTTTTGATTGCTTTATGCTTTTGCAGCCTACTTCTCCTCTTAGAAACGAAAAACATATGATAGAAAGCGCCGGTATCCTGCTAGAAAATAATGCGGATTCTGTCGTCAGTATCTGCAAATCAGATTCCAGCTCCTACTTAACCGTTGAGCTTTCGGAGGAAGGAAGAGTAAAAACCCTGTTTTCAGACAAAAAACAGGTCAGAAGACAGGATATGCCGCCGGAATACAGAATAAACGGGGCTATATATCTGGCTCTGACCAGTTATTTTGTAAAGAATAAAAGCTTTTATGAAGGCAAAACCCTGCCCTATTTCATGAGTGCCTTTGATTCCATTGACATTGATGATGATTTTCAGATGAAAATAGCGGAATTACTTATGCTTGATAAAAACTTGTCAAATCCGTCCCAGCAAGAATGTAACTAATTTCCTTCCCTGATCAGTCCAAGGGCCAGGAGGGCACTTTTTTCAAGCTCATCTTCCGTTGTAAATTCATTTGGCGTATGAACCTCATTCATTCCGCAGGCCACTACGATTCCCCGGATTCCGCCTCGGACAAAGTGATTATTATCACTGCCTCCCAGAGTATATTGGGTGGAGCATTTTAAGCCAAGGGACCGGCAGACGCGTTTGAACCGTTCCACCACTTCTTCGCTGTCACTTATTTCATAGGCTTCGATCTGCTTTTCAACAGCGATCTCCAGGCTTCCGCCATATCCGGCTGCAGTACCTTCAAAGGCATCCTTTAACCTGTTCCATTCCGCCAGGGCTTTATGATCCTTTAAGCTTCGGATCTCTCCCGCTACAACGCATTCGTCGGAAACAATGTTGGTCTGTTTTCCTCCGCTTATTTTTCCAATGTTTACAGTCGTTTCATCGTCAACCCAGCCCTGCTTTAACTTGGAAATTGCATGGGCCGTGATCTCAATCGCATTGATTCCCAGCTGAGGACAAAAGCCTGCATGGGCATTCTTACCCTTCACCCTGATCTCAAAGGAAAGGATGGTAGGCGCTGCGGTTGCGGCCAGGCCGATCTCTCCGCTTAAATCAAATACATAAGCCTGTTTTGACTTTATTTTGGAATAATCGATGAGCTGGCTTCCTTTTCCGTAATTCTCTTCCGCAACCGGGAACAGGATCTCAATATCTCCATGGGGAAGGTTGTTTTCCTTAATCACCCGGACCGCTTCCAATATGGCCGCAATTCCGGAAAGGTCGTCGGCTCCAAGCACGGTATTCCCTTCCGAGGTGATTCTTCCCCGCTCATCTAAGACCGCGCGTTTCCCTATGCCAGGCTTTACCGTATCCATATGAGCCGACAGTAATATTGGGGCGGAACCTGTGGTCCCCTTTAAAAAACCGTAAAGATTCCCTGTGGGAGCGGCGGTTCCATATTCGGGAAGCTTTTCTTTCAGCCGGTGACCGGCATCATCTTCCAACACCTCAAAACCAAGCTGTTTTAATTCGTCTGTCAAATAGTCCGCAATTTCCCGTTCCTGATAGGTTTCGGAATCAAATTCCACCATTTTTTTAAATTGGCTTACCAGCCTGCTTCTATGAATCATATTGCCACCTGCTCTTTTCCTATGGGTTCGTTTTTTTAATTATCATATCTTTTAAATTTTTCTTCCGGTGTCTTGCTTAAATCCTTCCGGTCTTGCGGTGCAGACCAGATGCCTTCGTAATCGATCTGATTCACGAAACGGGAATTAAAATCCTGGAAAAAGGACTTGTTTTCCGACTGGGGCGCCGCTATATCCCGGAAGTAGGTATTGTTACTGAATGCGGGTATCTCATATAAATCCCTGCAATATCCCCAGATGTTTTTGTAATCAACAATCCTGTGCTTAATGGGCCCTAAATTCCGGTAATAATGGGTATCAAACCTTGCCAGGGTGACAAAAAGCCTCACATCGCTGTCAGTCACATAATCTCCAAATAAGAAACGGCTTTTGGAAAGGCGCTCTTCGATGAGATCCAGTGCATGATAAAAGTCTTCAAATGCTTCTTCATAGGCTGTGATGGACTNNCAGCCTGTGGTAATCATTATTTACCACCTTTTTCGTGGTAACGTCCACAAGGGCCGGTACCGTACAGCGCCCTGCATAGTCCGGGTCCGCATTATAGTAAAACTCGTTTAAGTACTGAGCGCCAAGGACCGGGTCTTTTCTGTCCTCATTATACACGAATTCCCAGCCATATGCACTATTTTCTTTGCTGTGGCCGACTAAATTAATGCCGATGGCATCCTGAAGGCCCAGCAATTCCCGTACAATGGAGGCCCGGTTGGACCAATGGCATCCTTTTGCCCAGAACAGCCGGTACCGGCCCTTTTCTGCCTTTAAATCCTTCTCCCCATCTCCAAAGGGAGTGGTAAACCGGTTGGGCTGACGAATGAATGCGCCTCTTTCGTCAATTTCCTTTTCTATTTCTTTTGGGCGTACCTTTTGCCCGTTATTTCGATCTGCCATGAAAATCTCCTCCTATTCCTTCCATATTTTCTCCGTATAGATGATCTTAAAGACACCTGCATCCATCTTCCTGCCATAATCCGCTTTATAGCCCAGGGCTTCATAAAAGCCTACCGCCTCATCCCGGCTGGTAATGCAGATTTTTTTAACCCCGGATTCCCTGATCCAGTTCTCAGCCTCTTCTATCAGCAGCCTCCCCACGCCCTTTTTCCGGTATTCCTTAAGGACGCTGACCCGTTCAATTTTGGCCGTCCCGCCCTCGCCAGGAAAATGGATTCTGCAGGCAGCTACCGGATATATGTCATCAAGCACCAGCACATAGGAATACTGTTTTAAATCCCCTTCATCAAATTCCTTATCTAACGGAATATGGAACCCTTTTACCATGGTTTCCGTCCTTACATAATGAACCCCTGCAAGCTGCCAGTGTTCTTTTACCCTTACTGCCTTCATCCTGCCACTCCCCTTATTTAAAATTGATCCGGTCTCTTCCATGAGGTGTTTTCCAGATGGAAAGGTCCGGCCCCTTTGGTACCAGACTATAGGGGTTACTGGAAACCGCACACAAATGATAGTGTTTTTTGATAGCCTCGAAGTCTGTGGTATCTCCAAATCCCGGCTGTGCATATAAGTCCCTGACATATCCCCAGAGATTGGGAAAATCGGAAATAAGATTTCTGTTTAAATGAAAACCATTGTAATAGGCCACATCAAAACGGGCCAGTGTCACATACAGGCGGATATCGGATTCCGTGATCTTATCTCCAAACAAATAACGGCCGCGGCCCAACCGCTCTTCCAGCCAGTCAATGCGGTGGNNCATTTAATTCATCGATTTCTTCTCTCAGCTCTTCCGGATATAAATCCGGCGCTCCCGGCTTTTGGTATTTCTTCCATTCCACTTCCCAGTACCTGGTCAAGTTAAAATAATCGTTATTTACCACTTTCCCCGTAGTTAAGTCAACTACAGCGGGCACGGTAAACCTTCCCTTGTAATCAGGATCTGCCTTTAAGTAGGCTTCACTTAAATATTTAATCTTTAATACCGGATCCTCCCCATGTTCATCCAGAGTAAAGGCCCAGTCCGTCCGTTCCACATCAGGCCTTATTGGATCCAGGGTACCCAGGCTGACCGCATCCTGAAGGCCAAGTAAGCTCCTTACGATAACGGAACGGTGGGCCCATGGGCAGGCCGGAGACCAGAACAGGCGGTACCTGCCAGATNNTCTACAGGCAGATTTCCTTCCTCTGCCCCAAAGGCTGTTGTAAACTGGTTTTTCTGCCGTTTAAATTTCCCACTGGTTTCAATTTCATCCGTAATAAACTTTTTTGACATGGCAATTTCCTCATTTCTTTCTCAAAGCCTTCCTAACCCTTCATATCCTCCCTGCCATATTCATCAGCAAAGCGGTATTTTTCCGGAAGCAGGAAGCCTTCCTTATCCATCCAGTTAAGAGATTCTTCCGATCCGCAAAACCGGCACATGGCCGTTTTATTCCTTCGGAATCCCATTTTTTCATATAGGGCAACCGTCCTGGGATGGGTATACAGGATCACATTCTGGCCCCTGACCTGATCAAGCAGCAGCTGAATCAGCTTTCTTCCGATCCCGTATCCCTGATATTCTTCATCAAGAGCGATGTTGTAGATGGCCGCCTGGCAGACGCCGTCGGATAAGGCTCTTCCGACACCAACGATCCTCTCCTTGTCATAGACAAACACTACGGCATAGCTGTTTGTAAAGATGGTCTCCTGATCCTTTGCAGACCGGTCTGATAATCCGGAACGCCGAAGCACATCGGAAACTTCCTGCCAGTGAATCTCTTCCCTTGTTATCTTGTATGAAATATCATTCATGGGAGACCTCCTGGTACTTAAATTTCTTATCCGGGTCCCGGCTCAAGTTCTCCCGCCCCGGCGGCATCTCCCAGCCGCTGACGTCTGGCCCCTTGGCAACTATGGAATATACATTACCCCACAGGGGTTTTAGATGAGGCGATAACTGATAGTGTTTTTTGTATACATCAAAATAGGTGCTCTCTTTTATCTCCGGTACCTGGTATAAATCTCTGGCATAAGGCCACAAGTTCCTGTACTCCACCAGCCTCTTTTTGTTTGCATGAAAAACTTGATGGTAAACTACGTCAAACCTTGCCAGAGTCGGATACAGCCTGATATCGGAGTCTGTGATATAATCCCCGAATAAAAACCTCTTTGTTTCCAGTCTTTGATCCAGGAGATCCATAGCCTTAAAAAATGCTTCGAATGCCTTTTCGTATGCTTCCTGGGATCTTGCAAAGCCAACGTCATAGACGCCATTGTTGATTCTTTCAAATATGAAATGGTTGAGTTCATCAATTTCCTTCCGAAGTTCAGCCGGATAAAGCTCCGGTGCCTCTTCCTTATGATATGGCTTCCATGCAGTCTCAAAATAGACCGGGATCCAGAAGTGGTCATTGTTCACGCCTCTGCCAGAGGTTGTATCTGCCAGTATGGGAACGGTGGGCCGTTCCCTGTAATCCCCCTTAAGAGAATCCCTGTCATAAATTTCTTTCAAATAATGGATTCCCAAAACAGGATCCAACTCATCCGGATCCTCTGTAAATACCCATCCTTTTGGATCGCGGAAAATTCCCGTTGTTCCAAGGCTGATCACTTGATCAAGTCCCAAAAGCTTTCTGGCTATTACAGCCTTATGTGCGTGAGGGCAGGCCGGCATCCACAGCAGCCGGTACCGGCCGGCTTCCACCGGCCACTCCCCTTCTTCCTTTCCAAATTTCTTTTTAAAGATATTATCCTGGATCTTGATTTCTCCATCCGCCTGAATCTGATGGCGGAATGTGCTCTCAAAAACCTCGATTCCTTCTGCCATATCCTCCCCCTGTCAAGCGGATATTCGCAATCCGCTTCTTGATTCGGTTAAATCGCATAATCAGTGCCTTCCAGCATATGAATCTTTACTAAAAACTCCTTTAACCGTGGGTTTTTGGGATTATCAAAGATTTCTTTCGGTGTCCCGTCCGCTACGATTTTTCCGTTTTCCAGGAAAATGATCCGATTGGCCACGTTCCTCACAAAATTCATCTCATGAGTAACGAGGAGTATGGTGTTACCCTCCTGGGCTGCCTTTTTTATGGTCACCAGCACTTCGCTTACCAGCTCCGGATCCAGAGCCGAGGTTGGTTCATCCATGAGAAGCAGTTTCGGGTCCATGGCCAGTGCCCTTGCAATAGCCACTCTTTGCTGCTGCCCTCCGGATAAATGCCTGGGATAATGGGAAAAACGGTCCCCCATTCCCACCTTCTGCAAATGCTTTTCCGCAATGCTTCTGGCCTCGCTTTTCTTTAACTTTTTTACCACCATCAGCCCTTCCATCACATTTTCCAGGGCGGTCCGGTTCTTGAAAAGATTAAACTGCTGAAATACCATTTCCGTATTTTTCCGCAACTCCAGCTTTTCCCTGGCTGATTTTGTGGTAAGGTCGATTGCCTGATCGTTTATTTTAATGGTTCCCTTTTCCGGCTTTTCAAGCAGATTGATGGAACGGAGCAAGGTGGATTTACCGGTCCCTGAGGGTCCGATGATGGCGACCACATCACCTTCATGAATGACCAGATCAATGTCATCCAGTACCACGTTATCGCCGAATTTTTTACTTAATCCCTGAATTTCTATAACGCTCACACTTATGCCTCCTTTCCCTATTCCTGCCCATGCTTTTTTGGCATAAAGGTATGCCCAAAAGACGTTTCTGCAGAAACCATTTCCGGTACACTCATCTTTTTCTCAAGGTATACAAACAGCCGTTCAATAAAAATTGTCAATACCCAGTAGATGAGAGCCAGAGAACAGTAAGCTTCAAAATACCGGTAGCTGTTTCCGGCAAGAATCTTGCCCTGTGCTGTTATTTCAACGACTGAACAGGTAAATGCAAGGGAGGTTCCTTTTATCAGACTTATGAGGGAGTTCCCTAAGGAGGGGAGGGCCACTGTCACCGCCTGGGGGAACAATACCCTCCGGAATATCTGGAACCCTGTCATTCCAAGGGACTTGGCTGCCTCAACCTGCCCTTTTTCCACGGACTGTATGGCCGCCCGTATGGTTTCCGAATCAAAGGCAGATTGATTAAGCCCCAATGCTACGATCGCAAAAATAATTGGCGGTATTCCATTTACGTTATAAGAGGTTCCATTGTAAAAGTTATAATATTTTAAAGCGATAGGAATTCCAAAGTACGTAAGATACAGCTGGACGATAATCGGAGTTCCCCGTACGACCGAAACAAATAAGGTACATAATTGCCGAAGGACCGGGATNNTTTTTACTACTGCGATCAAAAGCCCTGCCACCCAACCGATGATTAGGGCAATTGCCGTCAGCTGCAGCGTAACGGGCAAGTATTTCAGCAATGCGGGGATTTCCGTAAACACCAGCTGCCAGTCAAATATTTTGCTCATCTTGTTCCTCCGGTTTTATTTATAGGATGGGGAATAATCGGATCCAAACCATTTTAAGTTGATTTCCTTGGAAGTTCCGTCCTGGATCACTTCTTTTAACGCCTTGTTGATATCCTCTACCAGTTTCTCATTCCCTTTGCTGACAATTAAATAGCTGAAGGGTTCTTCCATTAAGTCCTTTGATAGGGTGTTGCTGGTGGAAACTCCGTCCACATTAAAATTAAATTCTTTCTGATAATACTCAAACATTGGTTTATCCATTAAAACGAAATCATATTTCCCAGCTTCCACATCCTGGATCTGCAGCACAAGGTCCTCATCGCTGTATTTGATGGCAATGGGATTCTGGGGATTGGAGGTGTTATAGTTTTCCAGGGCTGTGGTAATATTGATTCCCGCCGAGGAAATGGTCTTTAAGCCTGCAAGGTCATCCCATGTCTCTATGCCTGCTGCTTTATCATTGTTCTTCGCAAAGATGGCAACGTACTCATTGGCAAAGATCGGGTCGGTAAATAAATACTTTTCTTTTCGTTTTTCATTCTTTGCAAAATTATTTACACCGATCTGGTACCGGTCGGAATCCAGGCCTGCAAAAATAGATGGGAAATCGGTCACTTCGATTTCAAGCTTATATTGGGGGAGCCGGTCAAAAACGGCTTTGATCAGTTCAATGTTGTGACCGGTCAGCTGATTGCTGCTGTCCACAAAGGTGAACGGCTTTGGGGAACCGCCTGTTGCCGCATGAACGACCACCGGTTCCACCGTGGCGGCAGCCTCACTGCTCTCCTCCTGTTTTGTCGGTTCTGCTGAACTTTCTGTTTTTGTTGTTTCTTCAACTGCTTTGGTGGCTGACGCATTGGCACTGCTCTTGCATCCGGTCAGGGCTCCTAATACGGCCACTGCCGTAAGCACCCCTACGATTGATTTGCCTGCAATATTTTTCTTCATAATTTTCTCTCCTCTTTATAAAAATGATTTCCTTGGTTCTGTTATCTCCTTCCTCTGCCGGATGGAGTCTATGTTATTGCAATTCCTGGGGAACGAACCATAAGCCTGAGTTATTCTTTTTCATATACTCTTTCAATTCGTCTGAGTGATAAGCAGCTACGATATCCTTTGCCCATTTTGTGTCTTTGTTCTCTTCTTTTACAACCACCTGTAAAATCAAATGATCCAAAATATCTTCTTGTAAAATGGCGGTAGAAGGATCGATGCCTGCATTGTAAACAATGCTTCCTGTGATCACTGCAAAATCAAAATCATCCAAAGCGGGCGGGATGTTTAACGAATCCATTTCCACAAAATTGATGTTGTACTTGTTTTCAATGATGTCGGATTGTTTTACCGTTTCAAGGGGAACATCCGGATTAAGCTTAATCCAGCCAGCCTTTTGTAAAAGTGCATAAGCACGTGCCGTGTTGGATGCATCATTTGGCACTGCAACAATCGCGCTATCCGCTATCGCATCCAAAGATGTATGCTTTGCAGAAAACAGACCGGCGGGAACGGTGGGTATGGGGGAGATGGGAACAAGGTTTCCATTTTGCTTATTGTTGAAATTTTCGGCATAGGCTTNNTGTTCCACGTTGAAGTCAATTTCACCTTCATTCAACGCTGTATCGTTCTGCAAAAGGTCTGAAAAATCAACCACTTCAAGCTTATACCCCTGCTTCTCCAGGATGGGCTTTACTGCATCTTCAAATAATACCGTATAAGGTCCTGCAGCCTTTCCGTATTTCAATGTTTTTTTGTCCTGGCCCAGCTTGCTTTCGTTATTGGCTGAGCAGCCGGCGACAGTGACGGCAAGTAAGGCAGCGATGATAATTAATCCAATTTTTTTCATAAACAGGTTCCTCCTTTATTCACGTGCTCTGACACGTTTTGACAAATAATTTCCAATCCCTTGAATCAGCTGGACAAACACGATTAACACGATTACGGTTGCAACCATTAAGGGAGTGTTAAATTGCTGATAACCATAGGTTAATGCCAGGTTACCGACACCGCCTCCGCCAATGGCTCCCGCCATGGCGGTTGCACCAA
>DJBG01000073.1:0-12256 GCA_002429965.1 Hungatella sp. UBA5982 | reverse complement strand
CAGTGCATAGACGACTTTGTTTTGCAGGATGCCGCCCTTACATGTAATGGTAAGCAATATGCCGAGGGGAATGCCAAGAAATGATCCAAGCACCAGCCCCCAGAACAGCATATAAACGGTCTGGCCGGCTGCAATTACCATCTGTTCGCTGGTAATGCCTAAATATTGCTCAATCATTACGATCCTCCTCTCCCCCGGATAAACGTAAGACTTCCACATAGACTCCGGAATCTTCTATAAATTTCTGCACCTCGTCAAGCCTTTGGGCAGGACCAAACACCTGCACAATCATAACGCTGAACACAATTCCCTGAAGTTCACAAACGGTGGCAAACAAAATGCTGTTTTCCATGTGGTATTCCGCACTTATGCGGTACAGCAGCGGTTTTCCGGCAATATTTCCTTGAAAACGCAGACGGAAAATCCGGTTTTCTCCCTGATATTTAAGAATTTCCCGGGCGAGGCTCCCTGGTATGCTGTCGTCAATCACTGTCTTTACAAAACTCCTGGTGATTATATGCTGGGGATCACCGAATACTTCAAGCACTGTCCCCTGCTCTAACACCCTGCCATTATCCATAACCGCAACTTTGTTACACACATCACAAATGACGTTCATTTCGTGAGTGATCAGGAGAATCGTAACATTCAGCTCCCTGTTTATTTTTTTCAATAACTCCAGAATAGAATCCGTGGTCTTNNAAGATGCTGGGATTTGTGGCAAGGGCGCGGGCTATGCCGACCCTTTGCTTTTGACCGCCTGAAAGCTTTGACACATTGGTGTGAATTTTATCCTCAAGCTCTACAAACTGCAAGAGCTCTTTTACCCGCTTTTCTATGTCCTTTTTTGGCACTTTGTTTAATACCAGCGGCGCCGCTATGTTCTGAAAAACAGATTTGGACTGCAGCAAATTAAATTGCTGGAAAATCATGCCGATATTTTTCCTCAGCTTTCGTAAGTCCGGTTTTGACAGGGTGGTGATGTCCGTGCCGTCAACCAGCACGCGCCCTTCTGACGGACGCTCCAATAAGTTTACCAGGCGTACCAGGGTTGATTTACCTGCTCCGCTGAATCCTATCACTCCGAAAATATCGCCCTTTTCAACCGTAAGGCTGACCTGCCGCAAGGCATGGACCTCGCCGGATGCAGAAGCAAACCGTTTACTTACGTTTTGAATTTCAATCATCGGATGCCTCCTCTTGCATAAGTATCAATTCATCGCTTTTTATAGCGAAAAGGGTCTTTTGTGCTAACGCTGCAAAATAATCAATGGCCGGCTTCAATGCATTGGTGTCAATTTGAAATTTCGGATGGTGGTTGGGATAGGACTCACCAGTTCCTATGCGAATGAAGAAACCCGGAATTTTTTCCTGGTAAAAGGCAAAGTCTTCTCCGCCGAGAGACGGTGAAGATGGTTTGACCTTCAGTCCCTGTTCTTTTGCAACAGCGGCAGCGACAGGCTCAAAACATGGAGCATTGTTTGTGGCAGGAGGCCCTGCAAGCCAATCTATTTCTGCTGCTGCACCTTGTGACAGTGCAATATGCTGAACCAGCGTGCGGAAGCGTTCTTCTATCAGCTTGCGATTGTGTCTGCCCATGGTGCGTACCGTTCCTTCAAGCTCTGCTGTCTGCGGGATTACATTCCATGTATTTCCCGCCGTGACACGGGTTATGCTGAGCAACCCCTGAGAAAACGGATCAATATTACGGCTGACGATGCTTTGGGCAAGAGTCACAATCTGTGAGGCCGTAAGTACAGGATCGATTCCGTCCTGAGGGTGAGCCGCATGAGTGCCTTTTCCGGTAAGCTTGATTGTAAACCGGTCAACAGCAGCGGTTACACTTCCTGAAACAATTCCTACTGTTCCCACAGGGAGAGTGATATCGGTATGCAGGCCGTAAATCCCGTCAACATCATCAAGAACCTTCGATTTGATTACTTCCAAGGCACCGACAGAGGATTCCTCGGCGGGTTGAAACAGGATTTTCACCTTTCCATGCAAATGTTCCCGCTGCTCCTGTAATTCTTTTGCCACATACAGCATGACTGTGGTATGAAAATCGTGGCCGCAGGCGTGCATCTTTCCCGTTATGGCAGAGACATAGGGTAAGTCGGTTTCTTCCTGCACGGGCAGAGCGTCGATATCGCAGCGCAGCGCTATCACAGGTCCGTCGTTTGCACCTTGTATTTCTGCTGCCAATCCTGTTTTTAAATCCAAATCCAGGATACGGATATTGTAATATTCCAAAAACTCACGTATTCGGCCAGTTGTCTCGTATTCCTCAAAAGAGAGCTCTGGATTTTGGTGAAACCAATGAAAGGTTTCTGTAATCTGGTGATAAAACGTTGAATCAGACATGAACAATCCTGCCTTTTCCAAATTTTTCGTCTCTGTTATTAGGTTCATCCCAGATGGAAACATCCGGTCCTAGGGGAAGAATGTTGTATGGATTGTGTCCATGGCTTCCCAGAAGATATCCTCTTTTTATGGAGTCAAAATCCGTGGCCTCTTTAAATGCCGGAATCGTATACAAGTCCTTTGCATAATTCCACAGATTATCAAAATCCGCAATGCGGTTCCTGTTTGTCTTATGGCTGAAATAGTACGCCACGTCAAACCGGGCAAGGGTTACGTATAACCGGATATCAGAATCAGTGAGCCGGTCTCCAAACAGATATCTCCCCTTTGAAAGCCGCTCTTCCAGCCAGTCAAGCCTTTGAAACAGCACATCATATGCGGTTTCATATTCTTTCTGGGACTGGGCAAATCCTGCTTTGTAGACCCCGTTGTTCACTTCATGGAACAATATCACGTTGAGCTCATCAATTTCCTTCCTTAAATCCTGAGGATACAGGTCCGGTGCTCCCGGCTTATGAAATGGCTTCCATGCGGTTTCCCAGTAATTTGTCAGACGGTGGTAATCGTTGTTGACCACTTTCCTGGTCTTTAAATCTACCACAGTGGGTACGGTTGCCCTTCCTTCATATTCCGGGTCCGTGGCTGCATAGATTTCCGGGAGATAGCGGATTTTTAAAACCGGATCCACGCCGCCCTCGTCAAGGGAAAATTCCCAGCCGTTCTCAGTCCTTACGGGACTTACCTTGCCGACGCTGATCACATCTTCCAGCCCCAGAAGCTTTAGGGCAATGACCTGTCTCGTGGCCCACGGGCAAAGGGGCGTCCATATGAGCCGGTAACGCCCGGCTTCCACAGGAAGCTCTCCCTCCCCTTCGCCAAAGGGTGTGACAAAATGGTTATCCTGCCTTACAAAAGCGCCGGTTTCAGATACTTCGTGGGTATCTTCCGTGGTCGCTACCTTTCCGAATCTCTCTTCTATTGCCATATTTTCTTCCTTCTTTCCTAAATTTGAGTACAAAAAAAGCAGATGCCCTCTGACACCTGCCTTCTATGCATAAAAGCCATGCACAGGAGTTTCAGGTTTCAAGACACAAGTAAAATGACCATTCCTTACGCACTTACAGCAACAACACATTGGCACCATCTTAACTCCTTTCCAAGCATTCTTATTTCTTCGCAGTGATATCATACCATTCCTATAGGTTTTTGTATAATATGAAA
Source organism: Hungatella sp. UBA5982 (assembly GCA_002429965.1). GTDB lineage: Bacteria > Bacillota > Clostridia > Lachnospirales > Lachnospiraceae > Lacrimispora. The sequence continues at coordinate 8,674 of DJBG01000073.1, read as the reverse complement.
AAAATACAGCTGGTAATAAGATTATCTTATAACCAGCTGTTTCCCAAACCACCAGTCATTTTATTTCATGATGAAGATTTAACCANNTCAAGTCAGATACCGCGCAGAAAAATGCGTGATATCTGACTCCGAGGGCAGTCGCCAAAGTCAAGCTTGCTTGACCTTGACTCGTTGCCTTCACGAGAATAAGGGAGTGGACAGATACCGGTCACCGGAATCCGGAAGCAGGACCACAATGGTCTTTCCCTTGTTTTCCGGTCTTTCCGCCAGCAGCTTTGCGGCTTTTAATGCAGCGCCGGAAGAGATTCCCACAAGAATTCCCTCTGATACTGCAAAGGCCTTACCTTCCTTAAATGAATCCTCATTCTCAACGGTAATTATCTCATCGTAAATTCCGGTATCCAGGACTTCAGGCACAAAACCTGCGCCGATTCCCTGAATCTTGTGAGGCCCTGGTTTGCCTCCGGAGAGTACCGGACTGCTTGCCGGTTCTACCGCTACGATTTTGACATCCGGTTTCTTTTCCTTTAAATATTGGCCCACACCTGTAATGGTTCCGCCTGTGCCTACGCCAGATATAAAAATATCCACTTCACCAGCCGTCTGTTCCCAGATCTCCGGACCGGTGGTTTCCTTGTGCACTTTGGGGTTTGCCTGGTTTACAAACTGTCCCAGGATAATCGAACCAGGTATGCTGTTTTTCAGCTCCTCGGCTTTCTCAATGGCACCCTTCATGCCCTTTGCTCCTTCGGTCAATTCCAGTTCCGCGCCATAGGCTTTTAATAAGTTTCTTCGCTCCACGCTCATGGTATCCGGTAGCGTCAGAATGGTCCGGTAGCCTTTGGCTGCCGCAACGGCTGCCAAACCGATTCCGGTATTTCCTGAGGTCGGCTCAATGATGGTTGCTCCAGGCTTTAGTATTCCTTTTTCCTCGGCATCCTCAATCATCGCAAGTGCGATCCGGTCTTTTACGGAACCGGCCGGATTTAAGTATTCCAGCTTCGCCAGGAGCGTAACGCCCTGGATTCCTTCCTTTGCACTATATCTGTTTAATTTGAGTATCGGTGTTCCTCCAATGAGCTCCACTGCGCTTTCTTTAATTGTTCCCATATTCTTTACCTCCGTTTTTATATGATATTTAATATTTTGTTTATAAAATAAAAAGAAGCGGCTGCCAATTACGGCACCTGCTCCTTTGTTCCGCTGATAATATGAAAATTTCTCATATTCCAGGCCGTCAGGTATCATAACAAGCATTACAATAAAACTATATCATTATTCATACATACAGCCTGACAACAGCATTTATTATATAATCCATGATTTCCTGCTATCTTGATTTCCATCATAATGATCATCTCTTTTCATCACCTATATGTTTAATAGGTTTATATGTTATAATTATATTAATACACGAAGAGAAATGTGTCAATACCTTTTTACGATATTTTTGCAGATTCCCTTACCGGGCATTACTCATATTGCTATTTTCATGACATCGGTTTCTGGTGGATTCTCCTCTTTTTCCATTTTTTCTTATAAATCAGGAGAAATATGGTAACACTAATGGTAAACAAATTAGGAGGAATTAAAAATGGTCACATTAAAAGACAGCGTTACAAAAGAGAACCTTTTAAAAGCTTTTGCAGGAGAATGCCAGGCATGGCGCCGTTACGAATTTGCCGCGTCTCAGGCGAAAAACCAAAATCTTCAGGTTTTATACTGGCTTTTCCATTATACCGGAAGTCAGGAAAAAGAACACGCTGAGATATTTTATAATCACTTAAGAGAGTTTCATGGACAGGAAATCTCCATAAGCGCCGACTATCCCATTGACAATTCCAATAACATCCTGGAGCTTTTGCAGCTTTCCGCACAGCATGAATCTGCAGAGCACGACACAATTTACAAATCCTTCGGCGATAAGGCTAAGGAGGAGGGATTTTCCAATATCGCAAATTCCTTTTATATGATTGCTGAAATAGAAAAAGTGCACAGCCAGCGTTTTGACCAGTATGCACAGCTGGTTCAAAACAATAAACTATTTGAGAACGATACGCCCACTGAATATATCTGCTTAAACTGCGGCCACATCCATAAAGGTACCAATGCGCCGCAAGTCTGTCCGGTCTGCAGCCATAACCAGGGGTTTTTTGTCCGCAGGGAAGACTCTCCATTCGGAAAATAAAAAAGGACTTGCAGTATGGGCAGCTTAGCCTGGAAAAACGCCAAAAACCCGCATAAACATAATGTTTATGCGGGTTTTTAGCATGATTCATAACAGGAGCTGGTTCAATATCTCGGCTGGCGAAAGAGAAATTCCACCTTTTTACAACGTCTTTATGGCTTTCTCTAAGTTCTCCAAAGCCTTTTCCAGAATAGACCGGGGGCATGCTGCATTGATTCTTTCAAATCCCTCTCCCACCGGTCCGAACATGGCGCCGCTATCCAGCCAAAGCCCTGCTTTTTTTATGATTAGGTCTTCTCTCTCCCCTTCTGTCAGGCCCAGTTCCCTAAAATCCAGCCAGACAAGATAGGTTCCTTCCGGTTCTATAAGCTTGACCTTGGGTATTCTTTCTTTTAAAAATTCCCGTACATAGGAAATGTTCGCTCTTAAATACACCATAAGCTGATCATACCACTCTTCTCCATGGCGGTACGCCGCTTCGCATGCGGTTAAGCCCAGGGTATTAAGCTGACTGTATCCGGCTGCGGCTACCTGCCTGCGAAACCTTCGCCTCACCTTCTGATTTGCAATAAATATATTGGAAATCTGCAGACCTGCCAGATTGAAGGTCTTACTTGGCGAGGTGCATGTAATGGTCCTGTTTTTCAGTTCTTCGCTTAGATTGGCAAATACCAGGTGCTCTCCCTCAAACACAAAATCCTGGTGAATCTCATCGCTGACTACCAGAATATCTCTTCGGATGCAAATTTCCCCTAATTTCTCCAATTCCTCACGGCTCCAGACTCTACCTACCGGATTATGAGGATTGCAAAACAGGAATAACTTCACATGGAACTCCTCTGCTTTTCTTTCAAAGTCCTCAAAATCTATGTGATACCTGCCATCTTCTCCAAGATACAGAGAGTTATCCACGAGCACCCTGTCATTGTCCTCAACGACTTCGCTGAAGGGATAATACACAGGCTGCTGGATCATGACTCCATCCCCGGGATCCGTAAAAGCCTGGACAGCCATGGCTAATGCAAATACAACACCCGGTGTTTTGACCAGCCACCTGCTTTCCACATTCCAGTGATGCTTTTTTTCCATCCAGTCCCGGATGGCCTCAAAATATTCATCCTGGACTTCACTGTAGCCGAAAATCCCATGGTTGACCCGCTCATGAAGGGCGTCCAGAATCTTTTCGGATACCTTGAAGTCCATATCCGCCACCCACAAAGGCAGCAAATTTTCCGGTTTCCCCCTTCGCAATGCAAAATCATACTTGATGCTGTTTGTATTTTTACGGTTAATGACCTCGTCAAAATTAATCGTTTCCTTACACATAAAATATCCGCTCCAATTCCCTTATCAAATCTTCCGCTTCCTCGATTCCCACCGATAACCTTAAGATCCGGTCGGTGACGCCGTTGGCCTCCAGAACATCTTTGGGCACATCGGCATGCGTCTGGGTAATGGGGTAAGTGATCAGCGTTTCTACGCCGCCTAAGCTTTCTGCAAAGTGGATCAGTTTTACTTCTTTTAAAATCCGATGGGCCAGCTCCTTTGACTCCACCTCAAAGGTAACCATGCAGCCGAACCCTGTTGCCTGCTTTTTACAGACCTCGTGACCGGGATGTGACTGGATTCCGGGGTAATATACATTTGTGATCTTCTTTTCCTGGCATAGCCACTCCACAAGCTTCCTGGCATTCTTCTCCCCGCGCTCCATCCGGATTGCAAGGGTTTTAATCCCTCTTAATATAAGCCAGCTGTCAAAGGGAGCCAGCCCGGAACCTACCGTTTTAATGATAAACCTGAGTTTTTCGGATATCTCCTCCGAGGAGGTGACCAGAAAGCCTGCGATGGTATCATTATGGCCGCCTAAATATTTGGTTCCGCTGTGGACCACAATGTCTGCTCCCAGCTTCAGCGGGTTTTGAAAATAAGGGGACAAAAACGTATTGTCCACGATTAAAAGCAGATGATGCTTTTTTGCAATCTCTGCCAGCTTGCCAATGTCTATGACATTCATCATAGGATTTGTCGGAGTCTCAATATATATTGCTTTTGTATTTTCACCTATCAGGTTTTCAAATTCTGCCAAGTCCCCGTGGGAACAGTCTACAGAACTGATTAAAATCCCGTTCTTCTTGCTGATATTATCGAACAAACGGATGCTGCCGCCATATAAATCACAGTCGATTATTATATGGTCTCCTGGCTGAAACAATTCCATTAAAGCTGTGATTGCAGCCATTCCGCTGGAAAATGCAAGGGCATCCACCCCATTTTCAAGGGAAGCCACCACCTTTTCCAACTGCTCCCTGGTTGGATTCTGAAGGCGGCTGTAATCATAACCGGTGCTTTCCCCGATTCCCTTATGAGCAAAGGTAGCTGTCTGATAAATAGGAAAACTGATGGCTCCAGACTTGTCTGTAGTAACCCCTTCCCCATTGCCGTATAAACATTTTGTAGAAATCCCGTATTCCATATTCATTCCCCTCTTTCTCATGTTTGGAATCATACTTCTATTCTATCCATAAGTATACCAATGGAATACTGTCAATGGTTATTACTTAAAAACAATCACCTGCTATAGTTTATTTCTATTGCAAAAAGAATTTCATTTCATGGGTTGAATACCTATTCAACCCATGGTAAAATAGGTATTGATACACAAAATTGTTTTGTAAGGTGGTATACTATGAAAATATCGACTCGCGGACGCTACTCTCTTCGGATGATGATTGATTTAGCCGAGCATTATAACGAGGAATTCATTGCCTTAAAAGATATTTCCGAAAGGCAGAGCATCTCAAAAAAATATTTAGAACAGATCGTTCCTTTTTTAAACCGCAGCAATCTGCTCACAACCTACCGGGGCCACATGGGAGGTTATAAGCTGGCAAGGCAGCCCTCCCAGATAACCATCGGAGATATTTTACTCAGCTCAGAGGGCAGCTTAANNGGCAGGCAGACTGTCTGACCCTTCCTATATGGCAGGGGCTTTCAGAAGTCATTACAAATTATTTAAACAGCATTACCTTACAGGACATTCTTGACAGGTGTCAGGAGTCTCCTGAATATTATATTTAGCTCATCAGAGCACTTCATTTTCATACTTTTTCAGTTCCGCAATATATTGTTCGCCAAGGATACTTAAGGGCATTTTCCTCTTTTTTATATAACCGATCCTCATTTTATCATCGGTATTAAGAGGAATTGCCCTGTATTCATTTCCGTTTAAATCTTCACAGATAATCCCGGAACACAGGGTATAGCCGTTTAATCCTACCATAAGATTTAAAAGCGTGGCTCTGTCATCTGCCTTTATGATCTGCTTATATTCATAAGTGCTGAACACTTCCTCCGCCAGATAAAAAGAATTATTGTTTCCCTGCTCAAAGGACAGGCAGGGGTAATTCTTTAAATCTTCAAATTCAATCCGCTCTTTTTCTGCCAGTGGATTACCCTTCCACAGAAAAACATAAATTCCGCACTGAAATAATTCCACAAATTCCAGCTCATTATCGTAAAGGATCTTTTCAATGGCTTTCTGGTTAAAATCATTTAAGTACAGGATCCCTAATTCACTTTTCTGGTTCCTTACATTTTCAATGACCTCAAAGGTTTTGGTCTCATGGACGGCGAACTCGTAATCATCCATACCGAATTCTTTTGCCATATGGATGAAGGCCTGGACGGCAAAGGTGTAATGCTGCATGGATACACTGAATTTCTTTTTGAATTTTTCCTTCTTTACGAACCGCTCTTCCATCTGGCGGTACTGCTCCAGCATCTGTCTGGCATATCCAAGGAACTCCTCTCCTTCCGGGGTGATCACGATTCCCCGGTTTGAGCGCAGAAACAGCTTTAAGCCGATCTCTTCTTCCAGATCCCGGATGGTGCTTGACAGGCTGGGCTGCGTGATAAACAGCTCGGCAGCCGCCTTGTTCATGGATTTTTGATTTGCAATGCATATAGCATAGCGAAGCTGCTGTAATGTCATGGTTTCTCCTTTCCTCATAAAGGTATACCCGAATAGTATTCCCTGGGTTTAGCGCTCAAAGGGCTGCCATAGGAGTATGGCAGCCTGTTATTGGCCCTTTTGACCTGACGGCTATTGAACCGCCTTAAATGCTTCTTCTAAATCTTCTATGATATCAGCCGCATGTTCTGTTCCGATGGATAACCGTATGGTGTTCTGTTTGATTCCTGTGTCTTCCAATTCCTTTTCCGACATCTGGGAATGGGTCGTGGACGCCGGATGAATGACTAAGGATTTTACATCCGCTACGTTGGCTAACAGAGAGAATAATTCCAGCTGGTCAATAAAGTCTTTTGCTTTCCTGGCATCTCCCTTGATTTCAAAAGTAAATATGGAGCTTCCGCCATTTGGGAAATATTTGCCGTATAATTCCTGCTGCTCCGGATCTTCTGAAACGGAAGGATGGTGCACCTTCTCCACCTGAGGATGATCCTTTAAATACCGGGCCACCTTCAGTGCATTCTCCACATGGCGTTCTACACGAAGGGATAAGGTTTCTAAGCCCTGGAGGAATAAAAACGCATGGAAGGGTGAAAGGGCTGCTCCTGTATCACGGAGTAATATGGCACGGATCTTTGTTACATAAGCGGCCGCTCCTACTGCCTTGGTAAAGCTGATTCCATGGTAGCTTGGGTTCGGCTCCGTAAGGGAAGAGAATTTTCCGGAAGCCTCCCAATCAAAGGTTCCGCTGTCAATGATGACGCCGCCAATGGAAGTGCCATGGCCCCCGATATATTTTGTGGCGGAATGGACCACAATATCAGCTCCGTATTCAATGGGCCTCACCAGATAAGGGGTTGCAAAGGTATTGTCCACAATCAGCGGGATTTTATGTGCATGTGCGATGCCAGCCAGCTTTTCAATATCAACCACGTCGGAATTAGGATTGCCCAGCGTCTCAATGAATACCAGCTTTGTATTCTCCTGAATGGCTTTATCAAAGGCTTCGTAATCAAAGGGATCCACAAAGGTCGTTTCAATGCCGTATTCAGGCAGGGTATGTTCCAGCAGATTATAGGTGCCGCCATAGATATTCTTGGCCGCTACGATATGATCCCCGTTTTTTGCAATATTTTCAATGGAATAGGTAACTGCAGCCGCGCCGGACGCAACTGCCAGGGCTGCTACTCCGCCTTCCAGGGCTGCGATCCTGCGCTCGAAGACGTCCTGAGTAGGGTTTGTCAGCCTTCCATAAATATTGCCTGCATCAGATAAGTTGAATCTTGCCGCAGCATGATCGCTGTTATGGAACACATAGGAAGATGTCTGGTAAATAGGAACTGCTCTTGCATCAGTGACCGGATCCGCCTGTTCCTGCCCAACATGTAATTGTAATGTTTCAAACTTTAAACTTCTCTCAGCTCTCGTCTTCTTAGCCATATGAATTTCCTCCCGAATATTTTATGTTTATTTATTCATATCTTCTTAGTAGGTATTATACCTTGTTTCATGCCTAAGTGTTAATAGATAGAATTATGACCTGGTTATAGGAAAAACCTATAACAAAGTCAGTATAGACTTCTGTTCCAAGCTTCCTGCTTATCCATCATATATCCATGAGTTTTGAATATACATATACAAATAATAATGAGGACAATAACCTATGAATGAACATTATCCCTTTGTGAACCTGCCGCTGCCGTATCCATATGATGCACTGGAACCCTACATAGACACGCAAACCATGTACCTGCACCACGACAGGCTGCAGCAACGGTATGTGGCGAATCTTAACGGGATCCTGGCGAATTATCCCCAGCTGCAAAACAAGTCTTTGGAGGAGCTGCTTTCAAACACGGAAAGCCTTCCTTCGGAGGTCCGTCAGGGCATCATTAATAATGCTGGAGGAGTTTATAATCACACCATCTATTTCTTTGGGATGACCAATTCCATGACAAGGACCCAGGCTGAAGTATTGTATCCTGCCATTATACAATACTTTGGAACGGTGGAACAGTTTTTTGATGAATTCAAAAGGTATGCACTGGCTATATTTGGATCCGGATATGCATGGCTGGTGGTGGATTCCAACGGCGTGCTGAAAATCGTAACAACACCAAACCAGAATTCTCCNNCGTACATAGAAGACTGGTTCCATGTGGTAAGCTGGGAGGCAGCGGACGATCGTTACAAAGCATGCGTCAACGCTACATCTTAATATTGACGGGCCGGATTATAAAATTCAAACATTTGCTTTTTAAAAAACCTTCAAACCGATGATTTTTGAGATTGTCTGTTTGAAGGTTTTCATTTATCCTCCGGGATTCTATTTCCCATAAAATAGTTACTGGTTCATTTCTGCAACAAATTCCTGGTTTTTGGCGGTTAACTCAATCCAGGCCGGCCGAAAGCCGCTTTTTATGGTATTTCGGACCGACCGGATATTAGACCAGGCCGTACCGTTAAACGGAACCTTACCCCTGTCTAAAACCTCCAAAGCCAGGCGGCTGGTCAAT
>DJBG01000128.1:268-18903 GCA_002429965.1 Hungatella sp. UBA5982 | reverse complement strand
TTGCCCGGACTGTGGAAAGCAGATTTCTGTGTTTGGGAAGAGCCGCGTTGATGAAGCGGCCAAAGCAAGTGGTCTTACCGTTCTCGCGAAAATCCCCATTGATCCACGGATCGCAGCCGCAGTGGATGGCGGTACGGTCGAGTATTTAGAGGCGGCCTGGCTTAACGAGGCAGTTTCGGCAGCAGAGAAATCNNAGGGATAAGAATGAATATTAGCATGAACCCCAATAGTGAATTGAACCAGTCTATTGTGAATGTTCCCAATCTGGTTCAGGTTCCGGACCCGCTTATAAAGCAGGCATACCAGTTTCAGGAAGCAATGATGATGTATACCTGTGCCATCCGGGAGATCAAGACAAAGCTGGAGGTCTTAAACGACGAACTGTCAGTAAGGAACTCCAGAAACCCCATTGAACTGGTTAAATCCAGAGTAAAAAAGCCCATGAGCATTGTGGAAAAGCTGCAGCGCAGAGAGCTGCCGGTTTCTTTAGAATCCATGATGGAAAATCTGGATGATGTCGCGGGAATCCGCGTGATCTGCTCCTTTCTTGATGATATTTATGCGGTGGCAGATATGCTGGCCCGCCAGGACGATGTGCATATCATAGCCATTAAGGATTATATCCGCCACCCCAAAAGAAACGGATACCGCAGTTATCATATGATCGTAGAGATCCCCGTGTTCTTTTCCGACCAGAAAAAATGGATGAGGGCAGAAGTCCAGATCCGTACCATTGCCATGGATTTCTGGGCCAGCCTGGATCATCAGTTAAAATACAAAAAAGAAGTGGAAGAATATTCCCAGGAAATCAGTGACGAACTGCGGGAATGTGCGGATGTGATCGCTCAGACAGACGAAAGGATGCTGGGTATCAGAAAGAGGATTGAAGATCATGGAATGTCAGTTTCCAAATAAATAAGTGAAGGGAGCAATTGGGGAAAATCCAATTGCTCCCTTTTTAAGTTTTGCTTAAATGCTGTCGGGAAGGAAGGGGAAGGCTTACGGTAAAAACGGTTCCTGTTTCAAGGCCGCTGGTCAGGCTGATCTTTCCCTTATGGTGGTCAACAATAGTCTGTGCAATGGAAAGGCCAAGTCCATAGCCTCCTTCCTTGCGGACTCTGGATTCATCCGTCCGGTAAAACCGTTCAAAGACATGGCTCTGTTCTTTTTCAGGAATAGGGGTCCCCGTATTTTTAACAGCCAGGACGGCATAATGGGAAGATTTCTTTAATCTGACAGATACGGAACCATTTTTTCCTGCGTACTTGCAGGCATTGTCCAGGAGGATGGTGATTACCTGCTTTAACTGGACGTCCCAGCCTNNCAATCTCGTTTTCCAGCTTCACCTTATTTTCAAAGGCAACGGATTCAAAAAGCAGGACTCCGTTTAATACGATGTCACTGAAGTCCATGGAAGCCTTAGCCGCCTGGGCCTGGACGGCTCCGGTATCGGAGCGGGCCAAAAAGAGAAGTTCTTCCACAAGCTGTTTCATACGTTCCGACTCTTCTTTTGTGTTGTCCAGCCATTTCTGCTGCTCCATGATGGTGCATTCTTTATGAAGGGAAAGGATCTGCAAGTTGGCCAGGATCACGGTGAGAGGTGTCTTTAATTCGTGGGATGCATCGGCAATGAACTGGTTTTGCATCCGCCATGCGTTTTCCACAGGCTTTAGCGCCAGACGGGAAAGGAAAATACTCAGGATCAAAAAAAGAAAGACTGCCGCAAAAAAGACCAGCAGACAGTAGATCAGCAGGGTCTTTAAATTATTCCGTTCATATCTTTGGTCTGCAAATACTATTTTCGTGCCCTCCGTGGAGGAAACTTTAAGGTAACGAAGGGAATAATCCTTAAGTTCCCCCTGGAGAGAACCATCAGCCTTTGCCAGCTCCACTAAGGTAGAAGCCTGATCCTTAGAAACGGTGATGTTGTTTTCTCTTATGTTTTCTATGGTGTTGCGGCTGTTTAAGGTCACCACGAAAACAGGGATAAGAGGCGGCAGATTCTTTTGAGGTCTGCGGGTGATTTCCACCTTATCCGGCAGACGGTCCGGCCGGTTATGGTCAGAGGCCTGTAAAAGAGCCATGACGGTCTGCCGCTCTATGCGTTTAAAACTGGCGTAGTAAAAGATGCCAAGAACTGTGGAAAGAATGCTGATCACAAAAACCATGTTAATCAAAACAAACCTTCTTCTTAATTTTTTTATCATGTTGTTTCCTCCAGGCGGTATCCAACCTTGCGGAGGGTGCTGATTTCTACCCTTGATCCTACAAAATGCAGTTTTTTGCGTAAAAAGGAAATGTAAGCCTCAACATTGTTATCCTCTGCGTCAGAATCACTGCCCCATACCCTTGATATGAGTGCTTCCTTTGAAACGATTCTGCCGGAATTGCTCATAAGAATTTTTAACACTTCAAATTCCTTATACCCAAGATGAATGGATTTGGAGCCGCAGCATAAATCATTGGCAGACAAATTCAGGGTCAGATCTCCGAATTTCATTTCTTCTACGATCACTTCTCCCTGACGGCGGGAGAGGGCCCGGATGCGTGCCAGCAGCTCTTCAGGGATAAACGGTTTGGTCATATAGTCATCAGCCCCCCGATCAAGTCCGTTTACTTTATCCTGAATGTCATCCCGTGCGGTCAGCAAGAGAACAGGAGTCTGTATGCGGGCTTCTCTCAGCTTTTTCACCACTTGAAAGCCGTTTTCTCCCGGAAGCATTACATCTAAAACAATGACGTCATATTCCCCGGAAAGGCCGCAGGATAAGCCGTCAGTTCCATTATACACAATATCCGCCTGGTAATGCTGTTCCTTCATAATCTGTCCCAATGCATCGGCCAGCCTTACTTCGTCTTCTACAATCAATACCTTCATGGTTCGATTCTCCTATATCTATTATTAACCTGTTGACATCTATTATAAGTTGATACTGCTTATTAAGCAATCTTTCATTTGTGTAATCATAATAGATTAAGCTTAAAATAGGCTGAAATATCATAATCAGAGGCTGATTTGGTTAAGAGATTCCAGGAATTTCAAGTTAAAAACATCAAGTTTCAGGTTAATTTCAGCTTACTGTCACAAAACAGACATAAGAGCCTGTTAAAATAGGCATCAGATTTGAATGATGAGAGGAGAAACTGGATGAACAGACGGAGAATAGCGGCTTCCCTGGCTTTTGCAATGGCTGCGACGGCAGTCAGCCCCATGATAACAGAGGCATCAAGTAATTTTGATTTAAGGAAAAAGGTGATTGGAGTTTCGGGGATCATGAACACTGGGAATCTGAATTTATCAGTGACGCGGGGGGAATTTGCAAGCATGCTGGTAAACGCCTCTTCCTATCGAAGTACGGCCGGCAAAACCAGCAACACTTCCGTATTTGCCGATGTGCAAAGAAACCAGGAATATGCAGCTCAGATCCGGATCGCAGCGGAGCAGGGGTGGATGAACGGGTATCTGGGAGGAAACTTTAAACCGGATGAATCCATAACACTTCAGGAGGCGGTAAAAGGAGTTCTAGGGCTTTTGGGATATGTAAATTCCGATTTTACCGGTGACCAGTCCGGTTCCAGGCTTTCCAAATATCATTTCTTGGAATTAGATGAGAACTTAAATAAAGAGGCTTTGGAGATTCTAAATAAAGAGGATTGCATCAACTTGTTTTATAACCTGCTAAAAACAGATACAAAAGCTGGAACCATGTTTGGAAAGAGTCTGGACTGCGAATTGACAAGTGACGGTGAGATCGATCCGTTTTCAATGGTTGATAACAGCATCAAAGGACCGAAAGTTGCAAAAAGCAAGAGCAGGCTCAATTCCATTCTGCCTTTTAAGCTTAGTGATGCCAATATTTATCTTGACGGAGAACCTGTTACTAATTCCAGTGATGCAATTGACGTTTCCTTAGAAAGCACGGATGGGGTTCTGGTATATTACCATACCATTTCTAAAACTGTGTGGCTTTATACCGTGGGAAATGAAAATGAAAGCGGACGTTCTGCCGTATTCGGAGAAATCACCAACGTGGTCTATGATTCTGCGGATTTAATGACACCGGGAGCAATCATATTGGATGACGGCAACACCTACGAGCTCTCCAGCACTGAGATGAAGTTTGCATTTTCTTCCTATGGGGACCTTCGGGTAGGAGATACCGTGAATCTGATCTATACCCTGTCTGTAGACAAAGAAGGAAATGAGACCCGGACTGTCATTGATTATATAGAATAGAAGATAACAGGAGAAGCCGGAATGAAAAAAATCATTCAAAAATTATTTTCAAAAGAAAAAAGAAAAGGCCGGATAAAGGGAAAAAAAGTTTTGATTTTTCTGATCATAATCCTTGCGGTGCTGGCAGGTGTAATGGCGGCTGCAGCCTTAAAAAAGTCAAAGGCAGCATCAGCCACTTCAAAAAGCATAAGAACTGCAAATGTAACAAAGCGGGATATTGTTTCTGAACTATCCTCCTCCGGAACCATTTCTCCCCAGAATACCTATGACATAACCTCTTTGGTTGAAGGAGAAGTCATTGCAGCAGACTTTGAGGAGGGAGACGAGGTAGAAAAAGGACAGATCCTCTATCAGATCGACACATCATCCATGGAATCAGAGATGACATCTGTAAACAACAACCTGTCCAGAGCCCAGGAAAATTATGAAACCGCATTGGATGATTATAATTCTGCTTTAGGTGATTACAGCGGAAACACCTATAAATCCACAGAGAGCGGATACATAAAATCGCTTTCCATTAAGGAAGGGGATAAAGTTGGAAACAATACGGAAATTGCTTCCATCTACGATGATAAGGCCATGAAAATCAAGCTTCCGTTCCTTTCCGCAGAGGCAGCTCAGATAGGAGCCGGACAGGCGGCAGTTTTGACCCTTACCGATACGGGAGAACAGGTCCAGGGTGTGGTCACTTCTGTCAGTAATATGGATGTAACCTTAACAGGCGGGCGCATTGTCCGTTATGTTACCATTGAAGCTGCAAATCCAGGTGGTCTTACCACAGAGACCCCGGCAACGGCAGCGGTAGGCGATTTTGTGTGCAGTGTGGAAGCAACGTTTGAGCCAAAACTTGAGACGACCATGAAAGCTGATTTATCTTCCAACGTGGAGGTTGGAACCCTGCTGGTTCATGAAGGGGACTATGTTACAAAGGGCACTCCTGTTTTTACAATGGAAAGTAAGTCTGCGGATAAGCTGATACGCACTTATAAAGATACCATGGAAAAGGCCCAGGAAACCCTGGAAGGAGCAAAAAGCAAGCTGGAGAGCACCCAGAATAATTATGATAACTATACCATTACCGCTCCTATATCCGGAAAGGTCATTACAAAAACCGTGAAGGCGGGAGATAAGATTGCCAAAAGCTCCAGCGGAAGCACAACGCTGGCAGTCATATACGATATGTCCGCCTATACGTTTAAAATGTCTGTGGATGAATTGGACGTAAAGTCCGTTAAAGTAGGCCAGGAAGTAAACATTACGGCAGATGCCGTAACCGGTAAAACCTTTTCCGGAACAGTTACCAATGTCAGCCTGGAGAGTTCTACTTCCAACGGTGTTACCAATTATCCGGTTACTGTCACCTTAAATGACGGTATGGATGAGCTTCTCCCCGGCATGAACGTAGATGGAGTGATCATTCTGGATAAAGCTNNCGGTAGAAGTTACCACAGGCCTGATCAATGATGATTATGTGGAAATTACCAGCGGATTGGAAGAGAACCAGGAGGTCTACGTTGCACAAACCACTGTAGGCACCTCAACGAATATTATGATGCCGGGAGGCATGGGCGGCGTAACCGTAGCCCCAGGCGGCTCCGGCTCCGGTTCCGGTACCAGGTGGCGCAGCGACGGCAGCGGCGGAGGTTCCGGCAGTGGAAACCGCAGCGCAGGCAGTGGCGGTCCCCAGCCCTAAGGCCGCAAGGAGGTTGTAAAGCGTGGAAAATACCTTGATTGAATTAAAGGATATATATAAAGTATACCAGATGGGAGAGGAAGAGGTCCGTGCAAACAACGGAGTGTCCTTAACCATTTGCCACGGGGAATTCGTGGCTATTGTAGGAAAGTCGGGAAGCGGAAAATCCACGCTCATGAATATTATAGGCGCACTGGATGTTCCCACGTCAGGAGAATATCTTCTGGGCGGTGAAGATGTGGGCAGGATGTCGGATAACCAGCTGGCCGGGATACGGAATAAGATGATTGGCTTTATCTTCCAGCAGTACAATCTGCTTCCCAGACTGAATCTTCTTGAAAATGTGGAACTGCCCCTGTTATATTCAGGGGTAGGATCCAATGAACGGAACAAACGTGCCATGGCCTCTCTGGAACGGGTAGGTCTGGGGGAAAAATGGAAAAATTTTCCCAACCAGCTTTCCGGGGGCCAGCAGCAGAGGGCTTCCATTGCAAGGGCGCTGGCAGGAGATCCCTCCCTGATTCTGGCCGATGAGCCTACGGGGGCTCTGGATTCAAAAACCAGCCGGGAAGTCCTTAACTTCTTAAAAAAGCTGAACGATGAAGGGAATACCATCGTCATGATCACCCATGACAGCGCCATTGCACGGGAAGCCAGGCGGGTGATCCGGGTACACGATGGTAAGATTAATTTCGATGGAGACGTAAATGAATATTCTGCAATCCTTTAAAATGGCTTTAAAGAGCATCTGGGGCAATAAGATGCGTTCCTTTCTCACCATGCTTGGAATCATTATCGGCGTGGCATCGGTCATCATTCTGGTGAGCCTTGTAAACGGACAAATGTCCTATATGACGGAACAGTTTACCAGCATGGGTACCAACCNNTTAATGTAAACGTAACCAATCTTTCATCCAGGACAGTAACCGTGGATCAGATGTATCAATTTTATGAAGACAATAAAAATCTTTTTTCTCAGATGACGCCAAGGGTTTCCGTGTCCTCAACTTTAAAAAATGGTACAGAATCCCTGACTAATACTACGGTATCCGGTGTCAGCGAGGAATATCTGGAAATGAAGGATCAGACCCTGGATTCAGGACGGTTTCTCCAGTATTCCGATATCATATCCAGGCAAAAAATTTGTGTTGTAGGTTATTATGTGGCCTGGGAGTTATATGGAGGAGCAGAAAAAGCCATTGGCCAGACCATAAAAATAAACGGTTATGCTTACCAGATCGTTGGCGTGGTTTCCAGACAAGATGAGGATGAGCTTAAGGACGGCGGTTCAGACGACGTGTTGTACCTCCCCTACAGCAGTGCCGCCAAGATGAACAATACTGCCGACATAAACAGCTATATCTTTGCCACCGCCGACATGGACCATTCCGCAGAGGCCAAGGAGGCCATCAACACCTTTCTTTATGGAACTTTCAAGGACGAGGACCTGTACCGGATTACTGCTATGAGTGAGCTTTTAAACTCCTTAAATTCCATGATGTCCATGATGTCCATGATGCTTGGCGGAATCGCCGGGATCTCCCTTTTAGTTGCCGGAGTTGGAGTCATGAATATCATGCTGGTGTCGGTAACAGAACGTACCAGGGAAATCGGGATCAGGAAGGCGCTGGGGGCAAAAAAACGCAACATCATGCAGCAGTTTGTTATAGAAGCCGCAGTTACCAGCTCTCTTGGCGGGGTCGTTGGTATCCTGGTGGGTTCCGTGGCAACCACTATCATTGGAACTGCCATGGGTATGAATGCAACTCCAACACCTGGTGCCGTCATGGTATCCTTCAGCGTATCCGTAGGAATTGGCCTTTTGTTTGGTTATATGCCTGCCAGAAGGGCTGCCGATTTAAATCCCATTGACGCTCTGCGAAGTGAGTAAAAAATGAACATTTTCTTGCAAATATGTCATATTGGTGATACTATTTGCATAGTTACCAAAGGAGTAGCTCATTTTTGGGCTGCTCCTTTTGCGTAGAGTAAATTCAGTGGATTATGAGAAAGGGAAGAAATTATGAAGGTTGTTGATATGCACTGTGATACCATTTCAGAGCTTTTTTACCGGAAAGAAGAGGGAAAAGTCTTTTCCATCTTAAAGAATGATTGTCATATTGACTTAGAGCGCATGAAAAAAGGAGATTACTGTTTACAGAACTTTGCCTTGTTTACAAATCTCGCCAGGCAGGAACATCCTTTTGAATATTGTATGAAGCTTGTTGCCCTCTTTTATACGGAGCTGGAAAAATATGAAGATATCATTGGCATTGTAAAAAGCTACAGGGACATTGAGGAGAATCGGAAAAATGGGAAGATGTCTGCTATGCTCACCATAGAAGAAGGGGCCGTCTGTCAGGGGGAACTGGCATTCTTAAGGGATTTTTACCGGTTGGGAGTCCGTATGGCGACCCTTACCTGGAACTATAAAAATGAACTGGGGCATCCCAACCGTATCTGGGAGGAAAACGGAGAGGCCTTTTTTGAACCGGAGAAGGAGCATGGGCTTACGGAAAAGGGAATCGCATTTGTTCAGGAGATGGAAAGACTGGGGATGGTTATCGATGTGTCCCATTTGTCAGATGCCGGGATAGAAGACGTGTTCCGTTATACGGAAAAACCATTTGTGGCCAGTCATTCCAATGCCAGAACCATTGCTTCCAATCCCAGGAACTTAACGGATGATATGATAAAAAAGCTTTCAGAACGGGGAGGCGTCACCGGAATCAATTATTGCGCTGATTTTCTTCATGACTGGAAGAAGGGAGAAGGAGCCTTAAGCCGGGTGGAAGATATGGTTTCCCATATGAAACATATAAAGAAGGTGGGAAGCATCCAGTGCATTGGGCTTGGATCGGATTTTGACGGAATCGGGGGAAATTTAGAAATGAAATCTCCGGAAGACTTACCACTTTTAGAAGCTTATATGAAAAAAGAAGGATTTTCGGAAAGTGAAATCGAGGCAGTTTTTTATGGAAATGTCCTTCGGGTCTATAAGGAGATTTTACAATAAGACAAAAATTTACATAAATTTTACATTAATGTGCATATTTCTTTACATAGATTTGATATAGTGTTTACAAAAATGTATTATCATGAAAAAGTGGAGGATGCTATGTCAATCGAAGATTTACAAATGCTATTTAAATTCATCGGGGGACTGGGGATGTTCCTTTATGGAATGGATGCCATGGCCGATGGGCTTCAGAAATCAGCTGGCCATAAAATGCAGCAGCTTTTAGGAGTTCTGACCAGCAACCGGCTCATGGGTGTTCTTTTGGGTACGGGAATTACCGCCATCATCCAGAGCAGTTCGGCAACCACAGTCATGGTGGTAGGCTTTGTAAATGCCGGGATCATCAATTTACAGCAGGCCGTTGGCATCATTATGGGCGCCAATATTGGAACCACCGTTACCAGCTGGATCGTATCCATGAGTGAATGGGGAGAGATGATGAAGCCCGAGTTTTTTGCTCCGGCACTGGTAGGCGTAGGCGCTGTTTTAAGCCTTTTTACCGGAAGCGGAAAGAAAAAACAAATCGGAGAAATCCTGGTAGGCTTTGGTGTGCTGTTTATAGGCCTTACGTTCATGTCGGATTCCATTACTCCTTACCGGAACGCACCTATTTTCAGCCAGGCCTTTTCCATTATGGGGAGAAATCCTTTCCTTGGAATTTTAGCAGGCCTTGTTGTTACCGGCATCATCCAAAGCTCCTCAGCATCTGTGGGGATTTTACAGACTCTGGCCCTCAATGGAATTGTAAATTGGCAGTCAGCGATTTTCATCACTTTAGGACAGAATATCGGTACCTGTGTAACCGCTCTGCTTTCCAGCGTGGGAGCTAACAAAACGGCAAAGCGTGCCGCTGTCATTCATCTTCTCTTTAATGTGGTCGGTGCTGTTATTTTCGGTTGCATCATGTTTGTAGTGTTTAAACTGAATCCGGTTTTCGCGGCTTCACGAATCAGCAGTGTGGGAATATCCATTTTTCATACCATATTTAATGTGAGCAATACCATTATTTTATTCCCCTTTGCCGGACTTTTGGTGAAGGCTTCAGGGTTCTTTATCCGGGAGGATAAAAAGGAAGCTCCAATGGATTCTGATACCCAGATGAAGCGTCATCTGGATGACAGAATTTTAGAAACTCCTTCCTTTGCTATTGAAAATGTAAACCATGAAGTTGTAAGCATGGGAAATGCTGCCATGGAAAACTTAGACTTAGCGGCTGCCGCTCTTCTTGGCAACAGCAGGACAGAGGCAAAGCTTGTGGAAAAAATGGAACAGAAAATCAATGATTATGAAAAGATACTCACAGATTATCTGATAAAAATCAACAACCAGTCCTTAAACGAGGAACAGCATCTTCTGGTTAAAAACTTATTTTATACGATCAGCGATTTTGAGCGGGTCAGCGATCACTGTGAGAACTTATCAGAACTGGCAGTAGAAAAAACCAACCGTAACATCATTTTTTCAAAGGAAGCAGAAAATGAAATCAAGGAACTGCTTAAAGAGGTTCGTTCCTCTTTGGAGCATGCCATAAAAGCCAGGAAGACTGGAGACATGTCCGAGGTCCGTGCAGTGAACCAATGCGAAGAACGTGTAGACAGCCTGGAAGAAGAATTAAGAGAACGTCATATCGAACGGTTATCCGCTCAAACCTGCAAGCCGGAAAACGGAGTCATCTTTTTGGATGCACTGAGCAATCTGGAACGTATTTCAGATCATGCCCATAATATTGCAGGGTATGTGAGGGATGAAATGTAATAGAAAGCGGCATGACTTTTTCTTCGTGAAGGAAAGGAGAATGTATGGAACGTATCTATGTAATTGAAGACGATGACAACATCAGGGACTTAATTAAAATAGCCTTGGAAGGTTTTGGCTATGAAGTATCTGCTTTTGAAATGGCAGAGGATGCCTTAAGGCATATCGAGTCAGACAAGCCGTCGCTGGCTGTGTTTGATCTGATGCTTCCCGGTATGGATGGACTGACAGCTATTCGAAGAATTCGGAAAAATGAGTCTTTAAAAGATATTCCCGTTCTTATTTTGACGGCGAAAGACAGGGAGTTTGATAAGGTGGCAGGACTTGACGGGGGAGCCGACGATTATATGACAAAGCCCTTCGGAGTCATGGAGCTGGCCGCCAGGATCCGAAGCCTTTTGCGGCGCAGCACCAGGGGAGAGGCGAACTCAAACGAACTGAATCAGTATTGCCTAAGTTTAAATAAAAAAACAAGAGAGGTCTATTGTGACGGCGTCAAGGTTGAACTGACGTTAAAGGAGTTTGAGCTTTTACAGTATTTAATGGAGAACCATAATAAGGTCGTAACCAGAGATGAGCTTTTAAACCATATCTGGGGATATGATTACGATGGGGAGACCAGAACCCTGGACATGCATATCCGTACACTCCGGCAAAAGCTGGGAGAAAACGGCGGTTCCTGCATCAAGACGATCCGCGGCGTAGGCTATCGTTTTATTAAGACGGAGGAGTAAGGAAATCATTGATAGCCTGGCTATATGCCGCAGAATGAGGGAATCTATGAGAAGCGTGATCTTTAAAAAATTTATTCAGATCATTTTGGTAGTGCTGATACTCAGCAGTTCTGTTTTTTATATTGCCTCCAGCAGCGCAATGCTTAAAAATTCCAGAAAAGATATGACCTATACGCTGAGAGCCTTAGATGAGGTCCTGGATTATTCCGGTAATCTTGTTGGAGAAATAGGAGACTTAAAGCAGACACTCAGCGAAAATGAAAGCCGTTTTACAATTATACGCATGGATGGAAGTATTGTGGTCGATACTGGGAATGTACCTGCCGCTTCCCTGGATAATCATCTGGACAGGGAAGAAGTGAAGGAAGCTCTTGCAGAGGGGGTCGGCACAGCCAGGCGCTATTCCGAGACCCTTAAGGAAAATATGCTTTATGTGGCAATCCGCTCCTCACGGGCGGATTATATTCTTCGTATGGCAATTCCCTATTCCGGCATGAAAGAATATTTAATGCTGTTGTTGCCTTCGATCTGGCTCAGTTTTCTGATGGCTATTATGTATTCCGCATTTTCGGCGGACAGCTTTTCAAAATCCATCACAAGACCGTTAAAGGAAATTTCCCAGGAGATGTTAAAAGTAAACGGGGATTATACAGACCTCTCCTTTGAAACCTACCAGTATCCGGAAATTAATATTATTGCGGAAACGACTAGGTCAATGTCTAAAAATATAAAGGAATATTTAAACCAGATTGAGCTGGAAAAACAGATCCGCCAGGAATTTTTCAGCAATGCTTCCCATGAGCTGAAAACTCCCATAACATCGGTTCAAGGGTATGCGGAGCTTCTGGAGAGCGGGATCTTTCAGGATGAAGAACAAAAGATTGATTTTATAAGGCGCATCAAAAAAGAAGCAGTCAATATGAATCACCTCATCAATGACATCCTTATGATCTCCCGGCTTGAGGCAAAAGAGGCAGAGGTTTTAAAAAATGATGTGCGTCTGTCCATTCTTTTAGACGATATCGTCGAATCCTTAAAACCGCTGGCTGCATCCCATGAAGTTATCGTCCATGTAGACTGTAAGCCCCTTTGTATTTATGCCAATGGACAGCAGATGAAGGAGCTTTTCGGGAATCTTATAAGCAACGCGGTAAAATACAATAAGGCCGGCGGCCAGGTATGGATCACGGTGACAGAAGAGGACCGCAATGTGATTATCCGTGTAAAGGATAATGGAATGGGTATCCCAAAAGAATCTTTAAACCGTATTTTTGAGCGGTTTTACCGGGTGGACAAGGGGCGGAGCAAAAAGCAGGGTGGGACCGGCCTGGGGCTTTCCATTGTGAAGCACATTGTAAATTTCTATCATGGTACCATTACCGTTCGCTCAGAACTTGATGTGGGAACGGAATTTGTCGTAAAGATTCCAATTCAGGAAAAAATATGTTAATATTGATTCAGTAAATGATAGGAGGTGTGCAGATATGGGAAGTTTTGTTTTAACCTGCTGTTCTACGGTAGATATGAAGAAAGAATTTTTTGAGCAGCGCCAGATTCCCTATGTGTGTTTTCACTATACAATGGATGGCGTTACCTATCCGGATGACCTTGGGCAGAGCATTCCTTTTCCTGAGTTTTATGACCGGATCGCCAAAGGTGCGGCCCCTGTAACTTCCCAGGTAAATGTGGAAGAATATTGTGATTTTTTTGAACCATTTTTAAAGGAAGGCAAGGATATTTTGCATCTCACCCTTTCCTCCGGCATTTCGGGAACCCACAATTCTGCATGCGTAGCCATGGAAGAAATGAGCTCCAGATATCCGGAAAGAAAGATCGTCATTGTGGATTCACTTGGAGCTTCTGCAGGCTATGGACTTCTAACCGATGCAGCGGCAGACTTAAGGGATAAGGGTGTTTCCCTGGAAGAAGCGAGAGAGTGGGTGGAGAATAACAAGCTATTCGTGCATCACTGGTTTTTCTCCACGGATTTGACCAGCTTTAAACGGGGAGGCAGGATTTCAGCCACATCCGCGATGCTTGGCACTGTGCTTAACATCTGCCCTCTTATGAGCATTGACGACAAGGGGCATTTGATTCCCAGGCAGAAGATCCGTACCAAAAAGAAGGCAATCCAGGAGATTGTAAACACAATGGAAGCTCATGCGGACGGAGGTAGAGATTACGCCGGGAAATGCTTTATCTCTTATTCCGCCTGTGAACATGATGCCAGGGAAGTGGCGGCCCTGGTGGAGGAACGATTCCCCAGGCTTTCCGAAAAGGTGCAGTTAAACAGCATTGGCACTGTCATCGGTTCCCATACCGGGCCTGGTACTGTGGCATTATTTTTCTGGGGTGACAAAAGAATGAATTAGTTTTTCTCCCGGAGAGCATTTTCCTGATCATGAGGATGCTCTCCGGGATTTTCTTTTACATAAATACCAAAGTATGATAAGATAGAGGCTGAATGCAGGAAAAAGGAGAGCTCTTATGAAAGGAAAAAATTCAGCACATGTGGCAGCGTTGTACGGGATGCTGATTGCACTGGCCTTTGTTCTCAGCTTTATAGAAACCCTGATTCCCATTTCTCTTGGAATACCGGGGGTAAAGCTGGGGCTTGCCAATCTGGTCACGGTTGTGGGGCTCTATACGGTCGGGACAGGCGGAACAGTTATGATTTCTCTTTTGAGGATCGTTCTTACCGGATTTACCTTTGGAAACCTGTTTGCCATGCTCTACAGTCTGGGAGGCTGGAGCTTAAGCCTTCTTCTAATGGTTCTTTGCAGGAGAAAAAACTGGATCGGTACAACGGGAATCAGTATTCTGGGCGGTGTGGGTCATAGCATCGGACAGGTTTGCGTGGCAGCCCTTGTGGTCAAGCAGGCCGGGGTGTTTTTTTATCTTCCCATGCTTCTGGTAGCAGGTACAGCCGCCGGACTTATCATAGGGATCCTGGGCGGCATGATCATTAGCCGGATCAGTAATTTCATAAAAAAAATGTAATAAAAACAAAATATATTATATTGTTTTACCGCTTTTAGAAAGGTATAATTGGATAGGTATATAAGGAGAAAAAGAAACCAGGAGGAACACCACAATGATTTATGAGACAATAAAGAAACTGGTACAATACGGACTTAACACAGGCTTGATNNCCAGATCCTTGATGTAATGATGATGGACGAGTATGAGGAACCGTCAGGAGAATGGGGCGGCAGGAAAGAGGAAATTGATCTGGAAGCTGTGTTACAGGAATTGCTTGATTATGCCTGCCAGGCTGGAATCATAGAAGAAGACAGTGTTACATACCGGGATTTGTTTGATACAAAGCTGATGAATTGCCTGATGCCAAGGCCAAGTGAAGTGGAAAAAACGTTCTGGGATCTGTATCAGAACCAGTCACCTCATGCTGCAACCGGATATTATTATAAACTGAGCCAGGATTCCGATTATATCAGGCGTTATCGGATCAAAAAGGATATGCGGTGGGTGACTCCTGTCAAATACGGAGATTTGGATATTACGGTGAACTTATCAAAGCCTGAAAAGGATCCCAAGGCCATTGCCGCCGCAAAGCTTGTAAAACAAAGTGGTTATCCCAAATGCCAGCTTTGCATGGAAAATGAGGGCTATGCGGGAAGAACCAACCATCCGGCCAGAAATAACCACAGGATCATCCGTCTTAAAATTAACAATAGCCAATGGGGCTTTCAGTATTCCCCCTATGTTTATTATAACGAGCACTGTATCGTTTTCAACGGACAGCATATCCCTATGAAGATAGAGAGAGAGACCTTTGTAAAGCTGTTTGATTTTGTAAAACTGTTTCCACACTATTTTCTTGGTTCCAATGCGGATCTGCCAATTGTAGGAGGCTCCATCCTTTCCCATGATCATTTCCAGGGAGGAAATTATGATTTTGCCATGGCAAAGGCTCCCATGGAGAGTTGTTTCCTGATGGAAGGATATGAAGGAGTGGAAGCCGGAATTGTGAAATGGCCCATGTCTGTGCTGCGTACCAGAAGCAAAAACCCGGAGGACTTAATCGCCCTTGGGACAAAGGTTCTCGATGCATGGAGAGCTTATACGGATGAAGAAGCCTTTATCTTTGCGGAAACTGACGGAGAGCCTCATAACACCATTACCCCCATTGCCAGAATGCGGGATGGAGTATACGAGCTTGACCTGGTCTTAAGAAACAATATCACCACAGAAGAATTCCCCCTTGGCGTTTACCACCCACACCAGGAGCTTCATCACATCAAGAAGGAGAATATCGGCTTAATTGAAGTCATGGGATTGGCAGTCCTGCCTTCCAGGTTAAAGGAAGAGCTGAACCTGCTGGCTCAGTGCATTGTGGAAGGGAAAAGCATAAGAGATGTAGAAACCATTGAGAAGCACGCAGATTGGGCGGAGGCTTTCCTTGGAAAATATGAAGAAGTGACAAAAGAAAATGTGGATGAAATTCTAAAGAAGGAAGTTGGCCTGGTATTTGAACGGGTTTTGGAGGATTCGGGCGTATACAAATGCGATGAGCAGGGACGTAATGGGTTTGGGCGGTTCCTTGCCAGTGTCGGATTTACTCCTTGTTCACAATAGAAAGACTGTGAGAATATCAGACGGAATTGTGTTTGTAATTACCGCCCCTTTGAGGTATAGTCGAGTGGGAGTGAANNTTTCTTCAAATTCCCCAATAATTTTGCATTCGGAGGTGTCACAGGGTTTGCGACGGTTATCAGTGCATTAACCCATTGGTCGGCCAGTGAATTCACAACCATTGTGAATTCAGTTTTACTGGTGGCTGGCTTTCTCTTCCTGGGACGGAACTTTGGGATTAAGACGGTTTACGCCACCCTCATGATGTCCGTATTTCTTTACTTTTTGGAACGGCTGTATCCTATTACAAGGCCACTTACCAAGGAACCACTTTTGGAATTGATCTTTGCGATTCTATTGTCAAGCGTAGGCTCTGCGCTCCTTTTTAACACCGGAGCTTCCAGCGGGGGAACGGATATTATCGCCATGATACTGAAACGGTACACCAGTCTTAACATAGGAACCGTGCTTTTGCTGGTGGATTTAGCGGGGGTCATTCTTGCCCACTTTGTATTCGGACCGGAGACAGGGCTGTTCTCTTCTCTTGGTTTAATGGCTAAATCCCTTGTCATCGGTGATGTCATCGAGAATATCAACTTATGCAAGTGCTTCAGCATCATCTGTGATGACCCGGCGCCCATCTGCGATTATATCATACACGGACTTAACCGGAGCGCCACCGTTTACGAGGCACAGGGCGCTTTCAGCCATCATAAAAAGACAGTTATCCTGACGACCATGAAACGTTCTCAGGCACTTAAGCTTAAAAGNNATACGTACTGTAGAACCAACTGCATTTATACTGATATCCAATTCCAGTGAGATTATAGGAAAAGGATTTCTTACCAATTAAAAAAAACCGGAGAATACAAGTTCTCCGGTTTTTTTAATGAACAGAGCAGGTGATAGGACTTCTGATATCGTCATTTTTTACAAAAATACACTTTAGCGCTTTAAAAACACATAAAATTAAAGCAATAAAATTGACGGCATGTCTTTTTTGTAGTATGATACGAATTAAGTTCCAAAAAGGACGAAATTTTGGAAGGAAGAGGAGAGAAGATTATGAAGAAATCAGCAAAAGTTTTATCACTGTTTCTTGCTGGCGCTATGATAATGTCTTTATCAGCATGCGGCAGCAAAGCACCGGATACGGCGACCTCGGCACCGGAAACCACAGCTGCGGCGGAAAAGACAAGCGAAGCGGCAGAAACCACGGCAGAAAAGACAGCAGATGGAAAGCAGTTTAAAATCGGGGTTCTCCAGCTTGTACAGCATGCAGCCTTAGATGCAACCAATAAGGGCTTTATCCAGGCACTTGATGATGCAGGTCTTAACTATACCGTTGACCAGCAGAACGCCTCCGGCGACCAGCCTACGTGCCAGACCATTGCCAGCAAGCTGGTTAATGACAAAGATGATTTGATCCTTGCCATCGCAACACCGGCAGCTCAGGCTATGGCAGGAGCCACAAGCGATATCCCGATTCTGGTGACAGCGGTCACTGATCCGGCATCCTCAGATTTGGTTGAAAGCAACGATAATCCAGGTGGAAACGTAAGCGGAACCTCTGATTTAACTCCTGTGAAAGAGCAGATGTCCTTATTAAAAAAGATTCTCCCTGATGCAAAAACCGTGGGAATCCTTTTCTGTTCTGCAGAATCCAACTCTGAGATCCAGGCCAAGATGGCAAAAGACGCAATTGAAGCGGAAGGCATGACAGCAGTGGAGTACACCGTATCAAACTCCAACGAGATCCAGACGGTTGTTACGTCCATGGTAGGCAAGGTAGATGCTCTCTATGCTCCCACCGATAATACCATTGCCGCAGGTATGGCAACCGTGAGCATGGTAGCAAATGAAAACGGCATTCCGGTAATTTGCGGAGAAGAAGGCATGGTAAAGGCAGGCGGTCTTGCTACATACGGCATTGATTATTATGAACTTGGTTATTTAACCGGACAGCAGGCAGTGAAGATCCTGAAAGAGGGTGCGGATATCTCCAAGATGCCCATTGAATACCTTCCTTCTGATAAGTGCAAGCTGACTGTTAACGAGGAAACTGCAAAGACTCTTGGAATTGATGTTTCCAACCTTAAGTAAACAGATATAAACAGGAATGAACGGCAGGCGGGGCCCATTTGACTGGCCCGCCTGTCATCCATAAATGCTTTACATAAAGGATGGGGATTTCATTTTTTATGTAAGGCATTTATGCCTATGAACGCCCTTCGGGCATACCTTTACACCCGGTAAAGCGGGGTGGGCTCTGCCCAAAATGCATGGGCAGGTAATATGAAACGAGAAAATACGCGGAGGAATGATTGATGAGTGGTTTGTTGGTATCCCTTCAGGATGCAGTTGTTCAGGGGGTTTTATGGGGGATTATGGTTTTAGGAGTTTACATTACCTACAAACTGTTGGATATCGCCGATTTGACGGTAGATGGAAGCTTTGCCATGGGTGGCTGTGTATGTGCCGTTATGATACTTAATTTTCACGTAGATCCCTGGGTTGCTTTAGGGATTGCAGCAGTTGCCGGGATGGCGGCTGGAGCAGTGACCGGATTGCTGCATACGATCTTTGAAATACCGGCAATTG
>DJBG01000128.1:0-209 GCA_002429965.1 Hungatella sp. UBA5982 | reverse complement strand
ATACTGACGCAGATCGGGCTTTGGTCCATAAATCTCCGGATTATGGGTGGGAAAAGTAATGTACCGCTTTTAAAGACAGATACGATTATGTCTAAATTCATAGCTGCGACCGGATTTAGCAAGCAAGGCGCCACCATGATCATTGGAATCGGACTGGCGATCCTTATGATTTCCCTTCTTTACTGGTTTTTTGGGACAGAAATCGGCAG
>DJBG01000131.1 GCA_002429965.1 Hungatella sp. UBA5982 | reverse complement strand
TCAGTTCTTTTTCCGGATACATATCACGCCAGCCTAAGTTCACGCAGACCTCCACATATCCGCTTGGCATTACCGGTCCTGGGACTCCCATGCCTGCTCCTTTTACCTCTTCTAAGGGAATACTAAGCTCTTTAAGGGTTTTCAGTATGGAAGCGGCGGTGTCACCAAGGATGTATTTTCCGCCTTCTTCCCCTCTGGTGGGAACTTCCCACTTATGGATGAGTTCTCCTGTCACTTCAAATATTCCGATCTTTACAGATGTACCGCCTACATCAACACCGACACATTTCATTCCCATTTTGAATACACTCCTTTTTACCTTTGNNCTGCTCATTGCTTTCGTGGATATCTCTTAAATGGATCTTGCGGCTTCTGCCACATTCTCCGCTGTAAATCCAAAATGTTCAAATAAAAGATTTGCAGGACCGCTGGCGCCAAAGCCCTTCATGGTCACATAAGTTCCGTCAAGGCCTACATATTTGCCCCAGCCGAAATCACTTAAGGCTTCTACTGCCACGCGCTTGCGGACTGCCTTTGGAAGAACAGATTCCTTATATTCCACGGTCTGTTCCTCAAAAAGATCCATACAAGGCATGGAAACCACACGTACGTTTCTGTCGGCAAGAAGTTTCTTCGCATTGACTGCAAGCTCCACCTCAGAACCGCTTGCGATCAGGATGATCTCTGGCGTGCCTACGCAGTCATCGATCACATAGCCTCCCTTTAGAGCGTCCTTGCTGCTTCCCGGCATAGGTGTTAAGTTCTGCCTTGTAAGAACAAGGGCAGTAGGGGTCTTTTTAGAGGTCAGTGCAGAATACCAGGCTGCTGCTGTCTCTGTCTCATCGCAGGGACGGAACACATGGAAATTAGGCATAGCTCTTAACATGGCAAGCTGTTCAATCGGCTCATGAGTAGGTCCATCCTCTCCCACGCCGATGCTGTCATGGGTAAATACAAAGGTCAGGGGAACGCCCATTAATGAGGATAAGCGTGCCATTGGCTTTGTATAATCGCTGAATACGAAAAAGGTTGCCACATAGGTGCGAAGGCCGCCGTGAAGCATCATTCCGTTTCCGATGGCTGTCATTCCAAGCTCTCTTACGCCAAAATGCAGGTTGCGGCCGCTGCTATTGATTTTTGAAAAGTCACCCATATCAGACATGTTGGTCTTATTGGAAGGAGCAAGATCCGCAGAACCTCCGATTAAGTTGGGCATATAAGTTTTTAAGCGGTTTAATACCTGTCCGGATAAATTCCTGGTTGCATCCGCCTTCTCAGACCGCTTCCAGTAATCCTCACATTTTTCAATGGCCTTTTCTCCTGCATCCGGATCATGGTATGCGCTCCAAAGCTCTTCCATATCAGGATACTCCTGGCAGTATGCGGCAAACATCACATTCCATGCCGCTTCTGTCTCTGCCTTCTCCTCTGCGATCTTCTGATAATGGCTGTACACCTCTTCAGGAACATAGAATGGGTCCATGGAAGGCCAGCCTAAGTTTTCCTTCAGGGCCGTCACATTGTCGGCTCCCAGAGGCTCTCCATGAGCACTGGCTTTCCCCTGCTTTGCAGGGCAGCCATAGCCGATCTGGGTATTAATGGTAATAAAAGAGGGATGCTCTGTATCTGCTTTTGCTTCTTCAATGGCTCGTCCAATGGCTTCTAAATCGTTTCCATCCTCAACGGTAATGGTCTGGAAATGGAACGCTTCCATACGCTTCCTGACATCCTCGGTAAATGCAATGTCAGTGCTTCCTTCAATGGAAATCTGGTTAGAGTCATACAATACGATCAATTTCCCAAGGCCAAAGGTTCCTGCCAGGGAAAAGACCTCAGAGGAAATACCTTCCATCATGCAGCCATCTCCACCCAGTGCATAGGTGTAATGATCAACAACCGGGTAATTCTCTTTGTTGAATACAGCTGACAGATGTTTCTCTGCAATGGCCATACCAACTGCCATGCCCATACCTGCGCCCAAAGGTCCTGTGGTAGCTTCCACGCCAACGGTGTGGCCATACTCCGGATGTCCTGGAGTCTTTGAGCCATGCTGGCGGAAATTCATCACATCCTCTTTTGATAAATTCNNTAAAAGCATGGAACCATGACCTCCGGATAAGATAAAGCGGTCCCTGTTAGCCCAGTCTGGATCTGCTGGATTGTGGTTCATGTGGTTTGCCCATAATTCATAAGCTGCTGATGCGCAGCCTAATGGAAGTCCCGGATGTCCGGAATTGGCTTTTTGGATGGCGTCCGCAGATAGGACACGGATTGCATTGACTGACATGGTATCGATGTTGCTCATTGGTATTGTCCTCCTATTTGTAATCTTATTTCTTTCATGTTTTGGGGGCCGGTTACGATCAGAGTATTGGGGAACCTGCCGTTTCGGATCTTAGATATCGGAAAATCAAATGTCCCGGCAAACTTAAGCCTTCCGGACATGTTATAGACTCTGCAAGAATCTTCATTATACAAAATTACATGGTCCCCGTCAATATCAGCATGGGTGTACTGGTATTGGAAAGCTTTGGAAAACACAAGATTTCCATTTGGTTTGTAAACATCCAGCCGGTAGGGATTTTCTCCTTCCGGGTTGTCCACAATAAGCCCTACATATTTTTCCGAATAAAACACACTCTTTATCTCTTCTTCCACAGCTACCTGCCGGATCAGCTCCGGAGAAAGCTCATTCTTTGTGGAATAAAAGGATATGCTGTTGTCAGCAAAAGCACAAGAGTATGTATCGTCAAGGAACTGGACCCGGGCAACAAGCGAAGAATCATAAGGCTCGTCAAAACCTCCCACCAACCTGTCGGGAATGCTTTTACCGATCTCTGCAAAATTGTGGAACGCCACCCTGCCGTTTAAAGTCCCGTTTTTCAAATATGCATAAGCCCCGATGAGCTGATTACCGTCAGGAGACAAGCCAATGTCCACAGGATATCCGGAATCTCCCCCTAAAAGTGCCTTGATCTTCACATCCAGGGCGCTTCCATCCCGCTTAAAGAAATAAACATAATTTGATGTGGAGTCCTCCAGGATTGCGGCCACCACTCCGTAAGAGGACACCGTTGCCTTCACAATAGGAAGTACCGTGGTCGCTATGCCGGTATTTCCTGTCTTATCAAAGATATAGATGGAATTTCCCTGCTGGTCCGCAATGGCCGCATAATTTCCGTTTACACATGCCCTGGGAGATTTCATCTCATAGCTTTGTATCCATACTTCTTTCCCCTGGGAATCCAGATAGGAGGCGCCGTCCTTGCTGTATTTTAATACATTGGAACCAAAACTTAAATATCCCACATAGCTTCCCTCGTTCATTTCTTTCGCCCAAGCTACGCTATATTGGGTATATTGATAAAGGGTAAAATACTCATATACCCCTATGGCTCCTGCCAGAAGCACCAAAAACAACACCAGAGCAATCCTGATCCTTCTTTTTTTCACCCTGGTGAGGGCTTTCTTTATGATTTCCTGGCTGTTTTCGCCCTCCTGAGGAGAAGATGAAACAATCTGCCGCCGAAGCTGGTTTTTCTTAATCTCTCTATTCATAGAGTTCCTGTCACTCATGCTCTTTTCTCCCAAAAATGCCCATATATACTGGTAGTATACATCATTTCGGGAAGAAACGCATTATAATTTTCTATGGAAGAAGTAATTTCTGGCCGGCTACAATCTTATTTTCATCATCCAGACCGTTGAGCTCACAAATTTCCTTTAATTTATTTACCGTATGATATTCCGCTATGCAGATACCGTAAAGAGTCTCCCCCTCCTGTACCACATGTACCCGCTGACTTCCGTTTGCGGCCGCCTCTGTTTCCTGGACAGCAGCCTGAGTTGCTGCCTGAGTCGCTGCCTGAGTCTCCGCCTGAGTCTCCTGGGGCATAGTTTCTGCTGCCTTGCTCTCAGCCAAGGTCTCCGCCTGGGATTGTGCCGGCATTGTCTCAGACATGGTCTCCTTACTCACTGCAGTGGTAGGATAAACGCCTCCCTCTGCCTCTTCCACAACCACCTTGGACCCGCCGCTTATTCCCTTTTCCGTGCCCTTCTTCCCAATCAGAATCTGTTCCGCCTTGGCCGGAATAGCCGATGCGATCACACTTTCCATACTCCGCATCCGTTCATAGTTGTTAAACATAACAATTCCGCCAGCTAATATGACGACTGACATGGCCATACACATGCCCCGGAGAAGTCCTACCGTCTGATGCCGGTCCGTAACTTCCACCTTATGCTCGTCCATCCGCTTGCGGAATTCTTCGATTACCTTATCATTTGTATCAGTTTCGATACGTTTTACATCCTTTCGCAGTACCATATAGTCCTGCATCATCTGGTTTCGTTCATAATAAATGCTGTATCCACGCAGCTTGTAAAATCCATCCTCCGATGTTATGTAAATTGATTCATCTCCGTCTGCTCCATTGCTTAAATACATCAGCCTGTTGGGTCCCCCAAAATACTGAACATGCTGTTTCCAGTAATTGATGGGACTTAGATCATCTCCCGGCCTGCCGCACAAAAACCAGCCCTGAATGGTCCGCTTTGGAAAAAGCTGTTCCATATTCCGATAGGCTCTCTTCCAGGACAGCTCGGAAAACACCCCCCTGCCTCCGGCCTCCGTCACATCCTCCATTTCTAAAGCTCCGTCAATGAAGATATATGGCGTTCCGTCATTGAATTCTATGCCGCCTAACAGAAGACCAACCCGCAGTTCCTGTCCACCTGCAGGATACAGACGTTTCAAATAAGTATTTACATAATCTTCCACATACAATTTTACAATCTGATCCCTTTCCCCAATCTGCCTGATATTCTTCGGCAGCTTCGGGAACGGATTATATAATTCACCCATTGGCTCACCTCGCTATTCTTTTTAATCCAATGAATCATAGCATACAACAGATGAAAATCGTGTCAAAGCAGGGCAGTGTTTTCCCATAACTTTTCGACAAGATAAATACTATAGCTGATGCAGTCAGCCATGCGCATAACAATGGAAAGCCGGATGCTCTGCAGCATCAGAGGGTCATAATTTCCGCAGCTTCCTACGATCCCGGTAATAAAAATATCCCCTACGGCCCGAAGCTCTTTGCTGACGCCAAGGCCAGGCTTTAACGCTCCTTTTCCCAATGTCACATAGCCGATGTGTTCCATACTCCCGACGGAAGCATCCACTGCCACCACCACATGATTCGGATAACGAAGCTTTAAAATGGTCTGGTAAGTATCCAGATTCATGGCATGGACCGGACGTTCCAGTGTCCCCAGGATTTCTAAGTACTCCAGCTCTTTTTCCTTCAGCTTGTAACCGATGAGCGGCCCAAGACTGTCTCCGGTCGAGCGGTCGGTACCAATGCATAAAAACAGCACTCCCGCCACCTTTCCGTTCTCCTGCTCCGT
This sequence comes from Hungatella sp. UBA5982, assembly GCA_002429965.1. Taxonomy (GTDB): domain Bacteria; phylum Bacillota; class Clostridia; order Lachnospirales; family Lachnospiraceae; genus Lacrimispora. The sequence goes on along the minus strand of DJBG01000131.1, from coordinate 10,933 downwards.
AAGTATCATGTCGTAAAGCCTGGAAGCAAACTCCTCTGCCTGGAATGCCTGCTTGGTATCATAATAAAAAACGTCCCGGTTTCCGCGGATCGCAATTCTTTCCCATAATCTCATAATATCCTGCCTTGCTGTCCTTATTTTCTCTGTTCTATTATAAGCCGGCGTTTATGGATTTATTCATTTGCCCGGTCAGGAAATATCATGGGGAAAATCAGTATGCCTTTGGCTCACCGAAGGGAGGATTTTCTAAATTCAGGGTGAAAAGCCCTGCAGCAAGCTGCAGGGCTTTCCACCTTATTCTTTAAGACTCTTATAAAGGGTTTTTGCTTCGCTGATGGAGGAAGCCTTGCCCATCCGGATCATATCGGCCAGTTCGTCAAGCCTCTCCGGAACCATAAATTCTTTTCCAATATAGGACGCATAGTTGTCATTGATAAACAAGGTCTGCTCCTTTACCCTGACTTCTGCCTCCTTGGCGTTAGCTGCTGCCGCTTCATAATCTTTCTCAAGCATTGCGATCTTTTCCCTGCTGTTGCCGGCGATCTCATCGGACAGGATCGTCCGTGTTACCTTATCAAAGGTATTTAAGGCTTCCCGCTTCTTATCGGCAATGTCTGATAAGTCCTGGTCGATCCGGGCAATCTCATCATCGTATTTTTCCAAATTGTATACGGCTTCATCACGGTCCCGTTTTATGGAATGAACGATAACACGGATCTTATGTTTGTTGGACTTAATAATGTCCCTGATAGACCTTCCTTTCCTCAATGCCCCCTGATGCCTTACCTTGGTAAAATTATTGATGAGGATGTAAAGGCCCCCAAAAAACAGAATAGCAGCAAAGTAAATTCCCATGAGGTAGAAAGGTGATTTCTCTGGAAGCAGCAGATAGATTCCACAGGGGATTGCAAGAAAGAAAAGGAATATATTAAAAAGCAGCACAAGGAACTCTGAAAATCCTCTGGGAAGATATAAGGCATAATACCAGCCGCTTTTACAAAATCCAGGAACCCGGTCCTGCTGGAAAACAGACTTCATCTGCAGCATTAATTCACGGTTGTTTCCCTTAAGCTCTGCCGTCTCCTCTTCAATCCTCTCCCTGACTCCCTGGGTTTTCGCCTTCTCCCGCTTACTTCTCATCCGTTTTAAGCGTTCTTGTTCCCTGGCAATTTCCCTGTCATAAGTGTCGCTGATTTCCTCGATCCGTCTCTTCACCGTAAGGCTGATGGCATCTGTCACAGCCTTTCTTTCTGCCTCCAGTTCCTTTTCCAGACGTTTCTCCTCCAGACGGAACTTTTCCAATAAACTCCTGCTCGCAGATAACTCCTGGACAGCCCTGCAGGCCTCTCCAAGAAATCCAACCTGATCTGTTATGGGTTGCGCCATCTTAAGTCTTCCTCCTTCGGTTTTTTCTACAAAGATTCTATCATATCTTTCATTGTTTTACAACGTCCGGCATTTTCCTTCTTGCCTTTTTCTGCGTAATAATGCTATAATCGTTGCATCATAAAAACAACTGATAGCATCCCCTTATTTCAGAAAGGAAAATTCGTTTATGTTTCGTATGTGGGCAAAATTAATGAGAGACACCAGGATCATGAAAGACACCGTTATCTGCATATCCGACTACAGTCTTTCCAGGACTGCCATGGTCTTTCAGGCGCTTGACGACATCTGCCTCCAGTTCGATCTTGGAAAGCCCATGTGGTTGGATGCAACCGTACATGAATTTCAAAAACATTCCAAAGCCCGGTTTAACCAGGATAATTTCATAGAGCACATTGATTTCGATTTTCTGGAAATTCAGGTCATCGAAGAATAGGCGGAAGAAGTGTTCGTGCACCATACGGCATAGTCAGCTTTGACTATGCCGTTTTGCTGTTGTATTCGCTGGTATTATGCCGTACGATCACACTTACGGTTTCAAACTGTTATCTGGCGGCGGCCTGCATATAATGCTTATACAGGGCCCCAAAACGATGAGAATAGGATGCTGCCCAGGGTTTTCTCTTTCCGCAGAAATGAAGAACCGCCGTGTTTTGCATCACCCACTCCAGATTAATAATGCCGCCGCTTCTTATCAGGTAATTGGAATAATACCTGGCATCATAGTTCCATATGGCGTCGTCCACCTGCATGGTCTGCTGCCCATACAGGAAATTAAAAACATCCTGATCCGGGAGCAGAAGATCCGATTCGTGTTCACTGACGCACTTAAAAATATCATCTGTCCTGACTAACTCCCTGGCCCTTTCTAAATCCATCAGCACAACACCTGTATTGTAATAGTCGTGCTCGGTACCCAGCCTTACACGGTTGATATCATTCATTATCTCCGTAATTCCGGTATGAGACGCAGCAGCAAAGGCACGCCCTTTTAGCTCCACATCCCACAATGGGCGGAGGGGATTAATCACCAGGATATCCGGATCAAGATATAGAACCTTTTCTAAGGACTCAGGCAGAAGATGAGGAGCCAGCAAGCGGTAATACATCTCCTGGGGATACCTTTTTGAAATGGGGGCATTCTGGAATATTGCACGGTCTACCTTCAGAGGAGTTAAGGGTACGCAGTGCAAGCCGCAGTATTCCTCCAGAGCTTGCAGCTCCTCCTGGGGAATGGCGCTATGCAGAAGCCAGACGTGTACGGTTTCCCGTGGATTATTATTAATCAGTGACATTAGCATGGTTTGAAACGGTTTTATATAGTTTTTATCAAAGGTTACAAGCAGATTGATCCGGTCATTTTGCATGATTCTTCTCCTTTCCTGGCAAAGTTGTGTTTGTATTCTTCAATGCCAAAACATTACGAATTCCGTAAAGAACAAGGGAAACTAACATCATTACGATGCAAATTGCAATAAGGATATCCGATAATATCCTGGGAATGTCATTCCATATCACATGAAGGATCATCATGGCATAAAGCAGAATGGTGGCTGCTTTTCCATGCCAATTTGCTCCGAAAACCTGCCCCGTGTTCCGGATCACCAAAAAGCCTGTGATTCCTGCAAATATCTCTTTCAGAATCAAAAGTACAAGCGGCGCCATCATAAAGGGAAAGCGGGTGACAAGGCAAAAGAGCATCGCCCCCTGGGTCAGCTTATCAGCAATTGGGTCTAATACCTTGCCCAAATTACTGATCATATGAAAACGTCTTGCAATAAAACCATCCACAACATCTGTCAGGCCAGACAGGATCAACAGGCCTCCTGTCCATAAATAATCCTGCTTTACGTAGTATAACCAGACTAGAAGCGGTATCATGCATATGCGAAAAGCGGAAAGCATATTGGGGATTGTCAGGATCTTATTTTGGGGTTCTCGATTCATAATTCTCCTTTCTGCTTGTTTTCATAACCTGCTTTACTCTTTATTTATTTCTTCACGCAATAGGGTAATATATTTTCCCATCAATGCGATAAATGTCTTAAGCTCCTGCTCCGGCATCTTTTCAATGGCTCTCTGTTCTGCTTCATATATATGCAGAACCCTGTTTTCACCAAACTCTTTTCCTGCTTCGGTCAGACGGATGATTTTCCGGTTTCGTGTGCCAGGAACTGTTTCCAAAAATACATAGCCTTTTTTTGTTAAATTTGCGATTACGGAGTTGACGGTTTGTTTCGGCAAAGACCATATATCGCAGATATTTTGCTGGGAATACTCACCTCCCAAGACCAAAAGGGCATACCATACCCAAAGTTCACTGTCTGAAATTCCGGATTTTATAGCAGCACTGCGATAGATGGCTGTAAGTTCCTTTTCATGTTGGTTTAAAATTCCCTGTTGCTTTTTGATTTGATCATCCATTCCAGAATCTCCTCTATCATAAAGTATCCGATTTCGGACACTTAAAGTTTAGTCTGAAATCAGATACTTGTCAAGCAGATTTATAAAATCCACAAAAAATGCTGTTCCTTCCGCATAAACGCGAAGAAACAGCATCTTTAAAGGGCTGGCAGATCCTAATTCTCACCCTTCCATTTACTGACACTTCCCCTAACAATCAATTTTGTAGGTAAGGAAATATGCATACTGATCTCACGGCCGGAATATATCCTTTCCGCAAGTATACTTACCGCCTGAGAGCCCATAAAATCCATATAAATATGAACGGTTGTAAGAGGAGGAATCAAATATTTAGCTATGGAGATATCATTAAACCCGATCACGCTGATATCTGCTGGAATTCCAAGACCAGCCTCCTGTATGGCTTTATAGCAGCCAACGGCTAAAGAATCATTTGCTGTAAAGATAGCGCTTGGTCTTTCATCCAATGCCAGGAGTTCCTTTCCAAGCCTGTATCCGTGCTTGGGTGTATAGCCGCCTATTTTAATATATTCCTCATTTAAAATCCCTCTCTCTTCCATGAAGGAACGATAAATAGGAACCCTTAAATCCACCACCTCTTTCCCATCCACATCCACATCACGGCCTCCGATAAATGCGATCTTATTGTGGCCTTCCTGTAAAAAATAGCTGAGCACCTTCTTTACAGAGTGTCTTAAATCTGTTACCACGGAATCAAACAAATCCAAGTCACCTAATGCATCCACAAAAACAGCCGGCTTATGAAAGGCTTTTACCTTGTCTACCATGGATTCACTAAAGGTCCCAAGGCAGATCAATCCGTCCAGATTCGATGTGCTTTCCACTGAATCCCCTAAATTGACCGGAAACTTTTTAAACCCTTCCTCTTCTATTTTCCTCTCTATTGCGATTCGTACAGATAGATAAAAGGTATCTTCTAATTCCTCTTCCAGGGAATAGGAGGATATCATGCCAAGCTTTAATTTCTTTTTATACTTTTTCTTGTCCCGCATCTGATATTCTAATCGTTCTGCGGCCTCAAACACCCTTTGTTTCGTCTCGTCCTGTACATTTAACGTGTCATCAAAATTAAGGACACGAGATACGGTCGCAGCAGAAACGCCTGCCATTTCAGCTATTTCTTTAATTGTTGCCACTATTTTATCCTTCCTCGCTTCATATATTGTCCTCATTTTATCATATCTGATATTGTGCCGCAACTATCATGGTTCTACGATTTTCAGCAGATCTGAGAATGTGTTTAATTGATAAGTTGCAATGTTGCAGGACATTCCATCCCCAATCGCCCCACAGTCCATATTTCCGGCTTTGGCAGCCTCTAATCCGGCTTTGGCATCTTCTACCACAAGGCAGTCTTTCGGGTCCTCAAAAAGGAACCTGGCTGCTTTTATAAACACTTCCGGGTCAGGCTTGGAATTAGTAATATTATTTCCATCCGAAATGGCATCAAAGTACCCAAAAAGGCCAAGGCGCTCTAAGATAAATCCTGCATTCTTACTGGAAGAGCCAATGCCAAGCTTCAGCCCTTTTAAGCGGAGGGCATCCAGTGTTGCCTTTACTTCTTTGGAAAGATCCTTCGGGCTCATATGTTTCAATAATTCCTTATAGATCTCATTTTTCTTTTCTGCTAATAACGTCTTTTCTTCCTGGTTTAAGATCCCGTGATAATTCTCTAAAATAATCTCAAGGCTTTCCATGCGGCTTATTCCCCGCAAACGGTTATTGATTTCTTCATCAAAATAAACGCCCAGTTCCTCTGCGACCTGCTTCCATGCCTGATAATGGTATCTGTCCGTATGGCAGATAACCCCATCCAAATCAAAAATAACTGCCTTATATTTCATAAGGAATTCCTCCTATTCTACTTACCCGGCTTCTGAAAGGTTTGATATTACAACTGCTCCTAAGATGATTATGCTGCCCGCCAACATGCGGGGGGTGACGATTTCCCCAAGAATCAGAATAGAAAACAGTGTTCCAAATACAGACTCCAGGGACAGAATAATGGCCGCTTTTGTTTCATCCACATATTTCTGGCTGGCTGTCTGAAGCAGGTAGCATATCGTTGTGCTGATCACGCCTAAATAAAGCACACTTAATATTCCTTTCCCTGTCACGTGATACTGCGTCTCTCCAAAAGCCATCAGGCTGATGAAAGATAAAAAGAATGCGGTTATCATCTGAATAAAATTCAATACAGTCGCACGGTATTTCTTTACAAATTCACTTGTAAGAAATATTTGAAATGCAAACCCAACTGCACAAATAAGGGTCAGACCGTCCCCTAAGCCTAAGGAAAAATTGCGTTCCAATGACAGCAGGGCCACACCTGCTATGGACATCAATGCCCCGGCTATCCCTCTTGCTCCTATTTTCTTTTTTAAGATCAGAAATGAAATAAAGGGAACAATCACTACATTTAAAGCTGTTAAAAAAGCATTTTTAGAGGGCGTGGTGTATTGCAGCCCCACAATCTGAAATGCAAATCCGGCAAAGAGGGCGAGTCCCATGAGCCCCCCTGCCTTTACTTCTGATTTTGTGATTCCTTTTAAGGACCGGATGCTGATCAGCCCCATTAAAATAGTGCCTAATAGAAAACGGACCGCCATAATCTGGAATGGTCTCATACTCTCCAGAGCCATGTCGCTGGCAACAAAGCCGCCGCCCCATATGATGGTTACTAAGATAAGCCCCCCGATTGCAAGCCTTTTTTTCATGAACATGTCCTCTCTATTCCCTGGATGCCTTTATGATCTGCCCATTCACCTTTACTTCCAGGGCTTCCCCGTCCAATACCTCCACTAAGACGCTGTTATCCCTGTTGATAGTGATCTTTAACCAGGAATTCAGATAGTGGAGGCAAAATTCCAGCCCCTCCCATTCCTTTGGCATGTGAGGGCGTACAGCTAGCATACCGTCTTCCCCAATGGAAACCCCGGCAAAGCCAAATACCACGGTCTGCCATACGCCTCCCGTATTGGCAGCGTGAATCCCTTCCCTTGTGTTTTTCTGTAAGTTCAGCAAATCCAGGAAGGCGGCTCTTTTTAAATACCGGTACGCCTTGGAATCATCTCCAACCTTTAATCCCATAACAGAGTAAATGCTTGGGCTTAAAGAAGATCCATGAAGGGTACGTTTCTCATAATACTCGTAATTTTGACCTATTTCTTCTTCCGAGAATTCTTCTCCCATTAAGTGCAGCAGCATGACAACATCTGCCTGTTTAATCAACTGTGTCTGACCTGCCCTCTTGGTTTTCAAGGCTTCCGGACGAATCGGCCAGTCATTTTCATCGTATTTCTCGATAACCACATTGTCCAGTGCAAAGTAACCTTCAAACTGCTCCAACAGGCCCCCGCCTTCTTTTCTCGGAAGGTACATCTTCTCCTGGACAATCTCCCAATTATCAATTTCCTGGGCCGTTAACCCTGTTTTCCGGATCAATGTATCATATTCATTGGCATGCTCTTTCTTAAGGGTATCAATTAAGGAAATCACATAGCGCAGATTCCATTTCGCCAGATAATTCGTATAGAGATTGTTATTTACCGGTTCATGCCATTCATCAGGGCCGGTTACCTGGTTAATCTCATAGCGGTCCTTATCTGCGACATATTCACACCGGCTGGCCCAAAACCTTGCTGTCTCAGTTAAAATCTCCGCCCCCTGGTTCAGTAAAAAATCTATGTCTCTGGTTATTTTCACATAATTATAAATGCCATAAGCAACTGCTGCCGTCACGTGATGCTCATAAACTGCTACATAACAGCGGTAACAGGAACCATCCGGCTCAATGGTCCAATCAGGACACTGCTCTGTGCCGTCATCCGCAGATTCCCATGGGTATTGTGCTCCTTTATAGCCGTTTTTTCTGGCATTTGCCCTTGCTGCATCCAGCAGATGATACCGGTAAGATTCCAGATTTTTTGCCGTTTTAGGGAAAACGTATGCAAAAAAGGGAAGCATGAAAATTTCTGTATCCCAAAAGGCATGTCCGCCGTATTCTTCACCGGAAAGGAGCTTCGCGCCCACATTGACCCTGGCATCTCTCTCATTGCCTGTGCTCATTAAATGGAAAATATTAAAACGGACTGCACGGTCCAGCTCAAAATCTCCTGCTATACGGATATCCGCGGCTTTCCACATCTCCTCATAAACCGCCCTATGGGCTGCCAGCTCTTCTTCAAAACCTGTTTCCAAAAATCCATCCAGTTCTTCTTTTACCGTCATATGAAGTGCATATCTTGCTGCATCACGTTCTGTATACATGGACACATATTTTATGATTTCTACGGTTTCCCCTTCTATGGCATCAAAATCACCAAACTCCACCCCTTGTTCCCCAAAAGCATGGAACATCCGGTTTTTCATAATTCCCTTACCGTTTTTATAGGCTTCGATCCGGCATCCGGAACCTACATGAAGGTGATCATCCCTGGTAGCCACTTCCATATAATTACCGTCTTTATCCAGCGTTTCATTCGCTGTTATATATGTATGTTTTACTTTAAAACGAGGGGCATCATGGAAGTTAATAATCGTACCGTCAATGATATTTTCCACTTCTATGATCCCGCTGTAATTTAACGGTGTAACATATAGTTTGATTCCCATACGGTGTACATTGGCACGGCTCACAAACCGGATTCCTTCCACCAGGGTTTCTCTTCCCTTTTTATCCCGCAATATATAACTTTTTGCAAGAAGGGCCTGTTTCATATCTAGGACCCTGGAAAACTTAAGAATCTGGCAGTTCTCTATTCCAATCAGCTCTTTTTCAATGGTAAGCTTTATCCCAAGCCAATTAGGAAGAGCAGCAAGCTCCCTCATAAAGGTTTCTGATTTATCAAATACACCGTTAATATATAAATACGGAAGGGTTATTTTCCCGCCTTCTTCATAACTTCCCCGGATTCCCAGATAACCATTGGATAAACTGAATAAACTTTCAAATTTCAGATTTTCTTCCGGATCATATTCCGGCTGCAGAATCATCCAGTCATCGGAGCTTAGCATCTCATTTAATTTTCCTGAAAATCTCTCTTTTATCATTCTTTGACTGCTCCTTTATCTCTTCCTAGTCCAAATAACGCTTCTTTGCTTCCTTTCTTATTTCCCCGTCGGCAACCACCTGCATCACAAATTCCATAGAAAAATCCTGAAGCTTTACTTTAAATTCTTCCATCTGTTCCTCTCCGCAGCTATTGCTTCCAAGGCCGGACTGTAAATAATCCAAATGGATTTCAACATGGTCTGCCCGTTGTATCTGGAATGGGTGCTTTGCCTCTTCCAGGCTTCCATCTGTATAATTTGCCAGATTCAGTCCCAAAGGTGCTTCCATTTTACATAACAGACTCTTATTCCCATCTCCTATTCCAAACCATTTAACTTCTTCCCTGTGTCCATTTTCCTGGGGAAATACATAGTTGGTTCCCATTCCATCCACAGAGCTGGAATAAATCCCCATAATGCTGGCGGCTTTGCTGTCAGAATAGTTTTCACCCGGTCCAAGACCATACCACACAGCCTTTTGCAGGGACTGATTCCCCTTCATGACCACACCGATTCTGGGAAGGAAAGAAGGTTCCAGTTTTCCTCTCTGAATGGCCTTACCCTGTAAATTCACCTTGACCTGACCGCAGGAATAGATGGTATATTCATAGTCACATTCAAAGCCCCAGGACTGATTTAAGCATCCAAAATATTTTCCAATAGAAACAACCACTTTATCAGCCCCTGTTTCATAGGTAAAATATTCTGTCTGTTCACTGGATTTCTGAATAAAATGTTGATTCATCCAATCCTCTTTTTTATACATATCATTATCAATGGTGGCACGGTATACGCTCATCACCGGACCTTCACTTAAATATTCCTGATCTTCTGCCGCAACAGACAGCAGTTTCCCAAATATTTTATGGAATGTTACCGTGACTGCCCCATTTCCTACCTTGAGGATATCCGCTGTTTCAGATACTTTCAATGGTTCTCCTTTGGGACGTTCCTCCAGTACATCACAACTTATATCCAATGGAAACTGTACTTTTAAAATTTCATGGCCGGCTTTTGCAAAGTTTGCATCCTCTTTCTGGCAGACCGTTATATTCAGATAGTAATCGGTATTTGCTTCTGGCATGAACGGAAGGAAGGGTATGGTTACCTTCTCAGCTTCATGAGGAAGAGCAGTCATATGAGAAATGCATCCTTCCTGAATGATATGTTCTTCCGCCTGGATCTCCCACCGTAAAGAAACATGGCTTAAGGTCAGGAAGTCATAATAGTTCCTTACAAGAATCTCCCGCCCAGCACTTATCCTTGTCACTTCCACCGGCGCAATGACCTGTTTATATTCCAGCATGGCAGGAGAAGGGCTTCTGTCAGGCATTAACAGCCCATCGATACAGAAATTCCCGTTGGTGGGAAAATCCCCGTAATCCCCCCCATAGCGGTAGTAAGTTCCCTTTTCTTCTTCGGTATAAATTCCATGGTCATACCATTCCCATAAAAAACCGCCTTGAAGCCGTTTATATTTGCGGTACATCTCCTGATATGCCTTTAATCCACCCGGTCCATTTCCCATTGCGTGTCCATATTCGCACATAACGTGGGGTTTATTCCCTTTAGAATCAGTTTCTCCGATCTCTTTCAACCTTTTCAGCCTTGTGTACATGGTAGAATAAACGTCAGTCACTTCTGCTTCATAATCTCCCTCATAGTGGAGCAGCCTTGTAGCATCCAGATCTTTTATTGCCTTGGCAGCACTTCTGAAATTACAGCCAAAGCTGGATTCATTTCCCATGGACCACATGATAATGCATGGATGATTCCTGTCCCGCTTTACCATGCGCACGCTTCTGTCCACATAGGCTTCTTCCCAGGACGGGTCATTTGTAATCCAGTCATACCTCTCTACCCATTCAAATCCATGGCATTCTAAATCTGCCTCATCAATCACATAGAGCCCATATTCATCACATAAATCATATAGATATCCACTAGCAGGATAGTGGGAACAGCGCAGTGCATTGATATTATACTGTTTCATAAGCATGATATCTGCTTCCATCTGTGACCGCGTGACACAGCGTCCTTCTTTGGGATG
>DJBG01000153.1 GCA_002429965.1 Hungatella sp. UBA5982 | reverse complement strand
TGCCTCAGCACCATCTACAATTAAATAAGGGTTGCAGTGGAGACCTGCACTTTCATCAAAAAATCCCACCCAGTAGACTCCCTCAGCTATTTCTACATACTCTTTATAATTCAATTCCTGCTTATCCATCTGTATTGTCCTCCAATGAATCCATTTATGGCTAGTCCCCATACCGTTGGCCATGGCTTAAATGGAATCCGCGCATTCATTCCCTTCTTTAATTCAGTATAGGCAAATGATTCGGCCCTCTGCTGTCTGAAATGGAAAAAGATTCCATGCCATTATAGCATAGAATCTTTTCACTGACTACTATATCTAANNTTCCTGATTTCAGACGCATTTGTGATCTTCTGCACCTGACCGTTCTTTATGACCACCAGAGTAGGAGCCTGCATGATTCCGAATCTTGTGGCAAGCTCCACATTCTCTTCGGCATCCACCACCTCATAATCCATATTTTGTAAAAACTGTTTTGCAATCCGGCAATTAGGGCAGGTTTTCGTTGTAAAGAGATAGGTCCCTGTCGGAATCTCCGCTTTTTTCGCCGCTGCCTTATCCCTGTTTTCCCCTGCAGCTCCTTTTTTCAGTACAGAGTGGAAAGGATCGTNNATTCCTGGGTTTTTCCCTCATTCCAGTTCTGCACCGGACGGTAGTAGCCGGTGATCCGGCTGTATACCTCTGCCTTCTTTCCGCAGACCGGGCATACCTTATGTTCGCCGGAAAGATATCCGTGCTCCGAACAAATAGAATAGGTTGGGGACAATGTATAATAAGGCAGTTTGAAATTCTCCGCAATGGTGTGCACCAGCTTTGCCGCAGCTTCCCAGTCAGGAAGCTTCTCACCAAGAAATGCATGGAATACGGTTCCTGATGTATAGAGGGTCTGCAGCTCATCCTGAATCTCAAGGGCATCAAAGATATCTGCCGTATAATCCACAGGAAGGTGGGAGCTGTTGGTATAATATGGAGTATCTCCCGGATTTCCGGCTGTTATGATATTTGGATAATGCTTCTTGTCATGCTTAGCCAGCCGGTATGTGGTGGACTCTGCCGGGGTTGCCTCCAGATTGTATAGGTCTCCGTACATTTCCTGGTAATCTGACAGCCGTTCCCGCATGTGATTTAACACAGCCTTGGTAAACTGTCTGGTTTTCTCACTTGTCAGATCATGCCCCAGCCATTTGGCGTTTAAGCCAACTTCGTTCATTCCGATCAGGCCGATGGTGGAAAAATGATTTTCAAAGCTGCCAAGGTAACGTTTCGTATAAGGATATAGTCCCTGGTTCAGAAGCTTTGTTATAACTTCCCGCTTGGTTTTTAATGACCGGGCCGAAATATCCATCATATGATCCAGACGCTTGTAAAAATCGGCCTCATTCTGGGCAAGGTAAGCGATTCTTGGCATGTTGATGGTTACAACGCCCACGGAACCGGTGCTTTCGCCGGAGCCAAAGAATCCGCCGGTCTTTCTCCTAAGCTCCCTTAAATCAAGGCGCAGACGGCAGCACATGCTCCTTACATCGCTTGGTTCCATATCACTGTTAATGTAATTTGAGAAGTAAGGGGTTCCGTATTTGGAAGTCATCTCAAACAGCAGCCGGTTATTCTCCGTATTGGACCAGTCAAAATCCTTGGTAATGGAGTAAGTAGGAATGGGATACTGGAAACCACGCCCATTGGCGTCTCCCTCTATCATGGTTTCAATAAAGGCTTTATTGATCATGTCCATCTCAGCCTTGCAGTCCTTATACTTAAAGTCCGCCTCTTTTCCGCCAACAACTGCGTTAAGCTCTGCCATATCGGCAGGAACGGTCCAGTCAAGGGTAATATTGGAAAACGGAGCCTGAGTTCCCCAGCGGCTTGGCGTATTCACACCATAGATAAAGGATTCTATGCATTTCTTCACTTCCTGGTAGGATAAGTGATCGGCTTTTACAAAAGGAGCCAGATAAGTATCAAAAGAAGAAAAGGCCTGTGCTCCTGCCCATTCATTCTGCATGATTCCCAGGAAATTGACCATTTGGTTGCAAAGAACGGATAAATGCTTTGCAGGGGAAGAGGTGATCTTTCCCGGTATTCCTCCAAGTCCTTCCAGAAGAAGCTGCTTTAACGACCAGCCGGCACAGTAACCGGTGAGCATGGATAAATCGTGAATATGGACATCAGCATTTCTGTGGGCACCTGCAATCTCCTGGTCATAAATTTCAGACAGCCAGTAATTCGCCGTAACTGCACCGGAGTTGCTTAATATCAGCCCTCCTACGGAATAGGTAACAGTGGAATTTTCCTTGACACGCCAATCCTCTACCTTTACGTAGCTGTTTCCCACAGCCTTGTAATCCAGAATGGTGTCCTTCATATTCCGTATCTTTTCCCTCTGTTTCCTGTATAAAATATAAGCCTTCGCCACATCGGTATATCCCGCCTGCTCAAGAACGTGTTCCACACTGTCCTGAATCTGTTCTACTGTGACTTCTCCTCCTGACATCTTCCCCTGAAAATCAGCAGTTACCCGAAGTGACAGCAGTTCCAGTATTTCATTATTATACTCCTTTTGAGTGGCCTTAAATGCTTTTTTAATCGCTTCCGTGATTTTATTCAGACTGAATTCAGCACTTTCCCCATCTCTTTTTACCACCTGGATCATAAAACTAAACTCCTTTCCTCTGCAAAACCCCTTAACATTCTTTTTTTATCATTGGATAGGCGGCGCTAAAAGCGGCACCTTTTGTGCGAAGTTAAAGAACATCTCTTCACAAGTATATTATAACAGAAGAAAAGAAAAAACACAATATGTAGTTTGGTTTTTTAACACCAATCCACATATTGTGTTTTTTATTCATCAACAGCATCGGCATTGTTTGCCAAGGAGGCAAACAGCTCCGATGGCACATAGGCATTCACCAGAATTCCGTCTTCCTGATACTCTTCCTTTAACAGCTGGCCATATTTGCGGATCAGCTGGATTTTCCCTGCTTCCTTATAGGAATATACCTTTTCCAGATACACTTTCTGGTTTCTAAGAATGGTTTCCAGAAGATTTAAAAGTTCATCAAGACCTTCTCCGGTCTTTGCGGATATCCTCACCTGATGGTCCGAAGAAACATCTTTAAGGATTACACCGCCCTCTGCCGCATCGATCTTATTGAACACCGTAACCATCACCTTATCACAAACACCAAGTTCCCTCAAAGTCTCATATACAACATACATCTGCATGTCCATCTGAGGATTGGAACAGTCCACCACATGAAGGATGATATCGCTGTATTTAGCTTCCTCCAAAGTGCTTTTAAAGGCTTCGATCAAATGATGGGGAAGCTTTCTGATAAATCCTACGGTATCCGTCAAAAGGACCTGCTGACCGCCCGGTAAGTTTAAATTCCTGGTTGTTGGATCCAGGGTGGCAAACAGCTTATCCTCAGCCAGTATCCCGGCATCTGTAAGCCTGTTTAACAGGGTAGATTTCCCGGCATTGGTATAGCCTACAATGGCGGCGGTGGGCACATGGTTTTTANNTCCGGTGACGCTTCACATCCTCTAAATCAGCCTTTAGCATTCCGATTCTGTCGTGGATCAGACGTCGGTCCATTTCCAGCTTTTTCTCTCCCGGTCCGCGGGTACCGATGCCTCCTCCCAGACGAGACAAGGAGCTTCTAAGGCCCACCAGGCGGGCTGCCCGGTACTTTAGCTGAGCCAGTTCCACCTGAATTTTTCCTTCACTGGTCGTAGCTCTGGAAGCAAAAATGTCCAGAATCACCATGGTCCGGTCCATGATCTTCGTATCCAGGGCCCCTTCCAAATTACGCAGCTGGGCCGGAGACAGTTCATCGTCGCAGACAATACCGGTTGCTGCAAGCTCCCAGATACGGTCCTTTATTTCTTCTATCTTTCCTTTTCCCATATAAGTTCCCGGATGGATTCTCTCCCTGTTCTGGATTATTTTATCCACGGTAACAGCCCCTGCTGTTTTCACCAGCTCTTCCAGCTCGTTAAGAGACGCCTGTGTGTCATTCTCATCCTCGGTACTGACTGCCACCAGAATCACCCGTTCTTCTATTTCCTTTAATTCAATCAGCTCTGCCATCAATCGTCCCAACCTATCTTGTCTTTAAAAATGTGATCTCCCGCTCCGCTTCCTCATCAGGACCGTGAGCTGAGACATATTGCTGCATCAGATCCAGGGCTGTCTTAAATTCACCTTTACGCTCTTTAGCAACAGCCTGGTTAAACAAAAGTTCCAAAACCTCTGAACTGTCGGTTGCTGAAAGGCCCTTCTTAAAATATTCAGCCGCTCCATCCCAGTCTTCTACGGCCATCTTACATAAGCCCATCCGGTTATAAAGCTGGGCGCTTTCCTCCCCTTCTTTAAGGGCCCCCTCATAGAGGCTCATGGCATCAGAAGCCGTTCCCGCCTTTTCCATGGCTGCCCCTGCGGCCAGCAAAGCTTTCAGCCTGCCCGGAGCCTTCTTTTCTGTATCTAGTTCAGCACTTCGCTTATAGTCTTCTATCGCACCGCTTAAATCTCCGGCCCCTGCTCTGGAAACGGAACGCAGATTTAAATATTCCGGCCGCTCACCATCTACCTTTATGAGTATGCCATAGGTGTCTGCAGCGGAAGAATAGTCCTCTGCCAGGTATTCGGCTTCTGCCCGATACTTTAACACATCCACATCAAACTTCCCTACCAGTCCTTTGGAGGAACTGATTGCCTGATCAAAGGCTTCCACGGCACTGTCATAGCTGCCCTGGTTAAGAGCTTCGATTCCCGCAGCCCGGTAAGAATATTTGTCTTCCTTTTTCCCGCACCCGCCTGCTGCTATGGAAACTGCCAGTGCAAGTCCAAGGATGACAGTTGCATAACCTGTCTTTCTTCTCATGCTATTATCTCCTTTTAAGGAAGTTCGATACAGGAATTTTATTGTTTTCCCGTACTTCCATGGCCGCCACGGTCATCATGCCCCAGAATCTCTGCTTCTTCAAAGCATAAGGCAGGCTGATGCTCCATAATACGGAACTGGCAGATGCGGTCATTTACATGAATCACCGTATCCCGGAGCGCATAAGCCGGGAAAAACCATTGGTCATTGTCCCCGCAATATGTCTCATCAATGATCCCCATACTGTTGGTCTGGATCACACCGTAATTTTTAAACGTGCTGCTTCTTGGTACCACATGGGCTTCAAACCCGGCCGGAAGCTCCATGGCAATTCCCAGAGGGATCAGTTTAAACTCGCCGGCTTTCATCTCCACTTCCTGTGCCGCGCGTAAGTCAATCCAGTCGGATTTGCCGTCAATGTAACGTAAACGTTCGATTTTATCTGTAAAATATTTAATTCTTATGGCTTGTTTCACCTTATTTCCTCCTAAATGCTATCATCTTTTTTATCTTCTGCCGGTATCAGATCACTGCTTTCAGAAAGCTCCTCTTCC
>DJBG01000198.1:17768-24471 GCA_002429965.1 Hungatella sp. UBA5982 | reverse complement strand
GCCTATTCTGAGATATTGCTTATTATTATTGAATAATTATGAGGTTTATACTATGAAAAAGGAGATTGATAGTAACGTACTACGCAGCAAACTATACAACACGATACAAGAATGTAGAAAGACACAGAGGCATCCGGATTTTATTCCCGGATGCCTCTGTGTTACTAATCACAGCTGACTGTAATTAATCAATTCGACCGAATATTTTTGTAGCATATCTTTTGTTTTACTGTTAACCAGAAAATCCAGTTCTGCAAGGCGCTGCAGATTGTAAGAGGAGGATTGGAGCAGATATGAGTCCACATAGGCCGGGTGGCTCATCAGTTCCACAAATGGCCTGGAAGAGATATCGTCCATATGATCGTATACATAAGACAGCCCCGGTTCCCCGTGGTACGTGCGGAATTGTATAAAATCCACGTGCGGAAAGCCTGTTATATCGTGGTTTCTCAGCGGAAGCCGGTATTTTTCTGCGAGTGTCCTGGCTGCAGCAGCCATAGCAGGATTGCTGTCTNNAGGGAGTCAAGATGGGTCGGTTTTTTATCCATTACCTCTACAAACCGCTGGTATTGAGCCTCTAGTTCTGCCAGGATATCTTCCGGCAGATAATTGTGGGAGGATGATAGATTTCGTGGCTTAATAAAAGATCCGTCTTTTCCGGTCAGTGTGCTGCCTTTGGTAAGAGGCTGCCCAAGGGCGATGTTTAAATGCAGGCCGACTCCCAGAGAGGGGCATTCTTTTGCAAGGGCGGCAGCGTGCTGAAGGCCAGGAGTATTGGTTATAAGTGTTGTTGATGTAAGTACCCCTTGCAGATGAGCATCTATGATCCCATAATTGACAGCCCGGCAATAACCGAAGTCATCTGCATTTATAATCATTTTACACATAGATACAATCCTTTCTTTCAGGTCAGTTTGGGCCAATAGCCTTTGTTTTCTTCAATCAGGCGGTCCAGGATCTTTCTCGCTTTCTTGGCGTCTGTAACGGTGCGGTTTAACGTCAGTGCCTGCAATGCTTTTGTGTAATTGCCTTCAAAATAAGCTTCGCAGGTCAGGCGTTCGTAGGCGTACTGGTTTTCCAGCAATGCCTTATAAAAAACAGAGACAGGTCCGGTGTGGAACGGTTTGGGCCCGCGGCTGCCCAGCAGGCAGGTCACTTCCACAACTGCATCATCCGGAAGGTTCTCGATGATCCCTTCATTTTTAACCATTATAATATAGTACGCATTTTTATTTAAGTAGATAGCTTCCGCTATGGACAGGATCATATCACCGTGCGCTTCATTTTTTACTACATGGATCCCATCCAGACTGTTTTGACTGACTGCACGGCGGCATTCGGAAAACACCTGTTTTTCACGACCATCCATGACTTCGTTTGCTCTGGTATAATCNNAACTTGGAAGCCTTGTACTCAGGATAGATATAGTATTGGAGGTAGGTGGAAGGCACATACTCATCAAAATCATTAACCATATCCTGTACCAGTGCATAAGTATCGAGCCAGGAAGGGTCGCGCTCGGCGGCATCGGCTGGCAGAAATCCCTTATCCTTTATCCGCTCCTTTAGATGGGGAAGCAGATCCTGGCCGTTCTGATTGTAAAGATGGGTAAACCATCCGAAATGGTTTAGTCCGAAATAGGTGGGTTCCAGGGATTCGGCCGGTACATCGAGCAGCTTTGCGAAAGAATGAATCAGGTTGATCGGCTGGTCACAGATATTGAGAATCCTTTTGTCATCTGGAAACTCTCGCTGCAGGCCATAAGCTACAATGGCGGCTGGATTGGTATAATTCAGGATCCAGGCATTTTGACTGTGTTTACGCACATCCTTTACAATTTCGATCATGTCTTTTAAGGAACGGATCCCGTAGGCAAAACCGCCGGGTCCGCAGGTTTCCTGGCCAAGCACTCCGAATTCCATGGGGATCTTTTCATCCTTTTCCCGCATAGGATATCCGCCTGTACGGATCTGAACCATAACAAAATCGACGGAGTCATAGGCAGCGTCTTTGCTTGTTGTATAAGTGACTTTTACTTTAGGAGCGTGCAGGCGGAATAGCAGCTGCGCATATTCTCCAATAGGAGCCTGACGTTCTGCGTTAATATCATAAAGAACCAATTCTGTGACCGGGAGAGAATCCATGTGGCGGATAAATGCATTCAATATTCCGGGGGTCCATGTGGAACCGCCTCCCACGATCGTAATCTTTAACTTATGTTTCATTTTATTTTAATCCTTTCCAGTATGCTTCGCGTGATACAATGCTTTCACATCTCTTGCAATGCTTTCAACTTTCAAACCGTAGATGACCTGTATTTGATTGGCAGAAGGACAGACAATACCTGTTGCGCCGGTTGATTTTAAATTGTGCTCTTGAACCAGGGACATGTCCTTGATGGTAACACGCAGTCTGGTAAAGCAGTTGTTGATTTCATCGATGTTTTCTCTGCCGCCTAAGTATTCCAGGATCTGTTCCGCCATCTTTGTGCCGCTTCCGGAATTCACAAGTGGCGTTATTTCGTCTTCTGTATCAGCCCCTTCATTTCTTCCGGGAGTTGAAATATTAAACTTTCGGATCAGGTAGGTAAAGCCGTAGTAGTAGATAACCGCCATACCCATGCCGATCAGTACCACAAGGTACCATTTGCTCTGTGCTCCCCGGAAGATACCGAAAATTGTAAAATCAATCAGTCCTGCCTGTACGCCCCCAACGCTGCAATGGAACAAAGCGGCCGTCATATAGCCGATCCCAGTCATGATTACATGGAACAGGAAGAGCACCGGTGAGATAAACATAAAGGAAAATTCCAGCGGCTCCGTAACACCCGTAAGAATTGACGCGGTAACGCTTGCGGAGAGCAGTGCCTTGACTCTTTTTTTGTTTTGATCATCTGCAGACCGGTACATAGCAAAGGCAGCAGCCGGAAGGCCGAAGATGACGATAAGGGAGTGCCCCTGGCCTACGTAGCGGGCGCCCATCTGGAATACATCATTTGGGACCTGGCTGTTTGACGCAATAGCAGTATTAAAAATATTTAACGCGCCCATGACAGTCTGACCATCAATGGTCGCTGTTCCGCCTACCGGTGTAAAGCGTACAACCTGGTTTAGAATATGATGAAGTCCGGTAGGAATCAAAAGCCTGTTGGCAGCACCGTATACAAATGGTCCGAATACTCCAATGGAGTTGATCCAGTTACCGATCAGTCCGATGAATGTGTTAAAGAACGGCCAGATAAAGTAAGATGCGATCCCAGCCAGTGGGATGGTGATAATGGTAATCAGCGGGACAAAGCGTTTTCCACCGAAAAAATTAACGGCGCTTGGAAGAGTGATCGTGTAGAACCGGTTATGTAAAGCGTTTACAAGAAGTCCTACCAGAATGCCTCCGAATACATTCATGCGGAGTGTGAAATATCCCAGCATGGTCTCATATTTAGCATTTACAATGGTTGCGTCCACCTGTGACATCCCCTGTTCCATAAGCTTGCTGATGCTTGTGGATTCAGCGGTAATACCGTTCAGCCCCAGAATGTAATTTAAAGTGTAATGAAATACAAGGAAGCCCAGGACAGCGGAAAATGCCGCGGTCGGTTTTTCATCCTTTGCCATGCCGATAGCGATGGACATACAGAAAAATAAAGGCAGGTTTCCGAATACCAGTCCGGCCAGCTTACGGATAAAACCAATAAAATTCTGAACGTAAACAAGATTTACAAATGTTTCCCCTACAATTGCACTGTTCTGCATTGCTGCTGCAAGACCGCTGAATATACCGGCGACTGCTATGGTAGAAATAGGCAGAAGCAGCGATTTTCCGAATTTTTGCCAAAACTCTTTCATTTAAGACCCTCCGTCTCCTTAATGTAATGATTTCAATACCGGTATGAAATTATAGCTTTATAATATAGGATTTATTTTGATTTACAAGTGTTTGGAAGTATATTATTATTTATATACGAGAAGTATAAATAAACACAAAATGTGTATTATTTCACATCATGAGAAAAGGGCTCCGGAGGGTGAAAGATGAATTTTTTTGACCAGCTGTCAAACAGGGGAATAAAGCTGAATCCTACAGAAGAAAGAATTGTTAATTATTTACTGGAACATTACGGCATATTGCAAGATTTAAAGATTGCCAAGGTGNNTGTAAAAAACTGGGCTATCACGGGTTCAGTGAGTTGAAATACCAGATCATACATGACCGGAAACAGTATGGAATAGAGGCCGCTGAGCAGCAGACCTCTGTTATGGACAGCTTAAAACAGACACTGGCCATCAATTCACGGCAGAACATTGAGAAAACAGCAAGGCTGATTTATGATAGCCGCCAGGTGATATTTTTTGCACTGGGTCTTTCCAGGATCGTGGCCTTGGATCTGGCAAAAAAGCTTGAGCATTTAAATAAGATCATTATTGTTCCTGATGACCGTGATAACTGCATCTTGTATGCCAATAACTTAACACAGGGGCAGATCGCTTTTTTCATCAGTTATTCTGGAAGTACTGATATCATATGCAAGCTTTCCTACATTGCCCAGACAAGGGGAGTTCCTATCGTGACGCTTACAGGAATGAGTCAGAACCCGATTTCCGGCAGCAGTGTGGTAAGCCTGTATGCCTATTTTAGGAAACTGAGCTACAGGGATGCCGATATTACATCAAGGATTGGTTTTTATCTGGTGACAGAATTGATTCTGGAAGAATATATGAAGCTTTTTCGTATGGAACAGCAGTTAGAGAATGAAATTGATTAAGAAATCGTTGCAAATCAGTTAAATAATATGTAAATAAAAGGCGAGTATCCCATAGTTGTAGGAACTCGCCTTTCTGCAGCCAAAGTTCATGGAGTAAACTGAAATCTTTAACCTTAGTAATTACATGCACCATCAACAATGACAGCAGCAAAAGATGAATTGATAATAGTTGTTATACCGGTAGTAGTAATGCCAGCTTGAGTAACTACTACACTATAGATACAGCATTCATCACAGGTTGTATCACAATCGCATACATAAAATGAGAAGGTATTACCAATGGTATTACCTTCCGTTTCTTCAGTAGAGGGTGAAAACGTCCAAATTGGCCCTACGGGAATAGGTGTCAATTGATTTCTGCATTGTTTAAAAACCTGGAAGTTAAGAATTATAGTTGCATCGGTAGTAATGATATTATTTGCAAACTCTAATTGGATACATGGCTGTTTCATCCTTTTTGTGTCTACATTTACAGTAGCTAATGTAAATGTAACTCCGGCAGGGGTCTCAACAGGAAATACCAGAGTCCCTGATGACGTACCACATTTTAAGCGTGTTCTATTAGGCTTTAAAGGTTTTGGGATCCTCTCAAATTTACAAACGCAATCACACTCACTGCATTTATGGTCACAATCATAACAGATATCTCTATCTTCGTATCCATCACTGTATTCATTCGCATTCATAAAAAGTCCTCCTTATCCTGATTTTACATTTCTGTCTTAACCTTTATAGTCTATTATATTCTAAAGCCAATTCTTCGTGATTTTACAGATGATACAGATGATGAATATACAGAACCGGGAGAAGAGGAGACTGAAAAAAGTCCCCATATCATTCAGATGAAATTTTCATTAAGTAAATTGTAAATATATTGTAATGCCAAAATCTGGGATCTGCTGTTATACTTATCTTATAAAAAACAGGAGGTACGAACATGAATAAATATTTAAAATTATTGTTAACCGGCATTAGCTCCCTAGCACTGGTCCTGTCAGGGAGTGCGTTTATAACACAGGCAGAGGAACCAGCTTCATTACCCAGTTCCATACGTATCTACGGAAATGTAACCGAGGTTTCCGATAACAGACTCCGTATGATACGGAAGAACGGTGCAAGTGCTGACCAGGAAATCATCCTGAACCTTTCCACTGGGTCAAGGTTTCTAAATTCCGTCAGCGGAGATCCTGTAACAGCCGAACAAATACAGAAGGGGGAATTTATCTATGCTGACATTAGCCCGGTTATGACCCTTAGCCTGCCGCCTATGTCAAATGCCATTACAGTGCTTTGTAAAGTCCCGGCTGATTACCAGGTTCCGGAATACATAACTGTAGCGTCTATGAATATAAACTCAGACGGGCAGACCGGTATCCTTACCTCTGATACAGGGAAACAATACAGCATAACAGATCAAAGCAAACTATTTCCATATTTAACCCGTAACATTGTTACGGTCCATGACCTGTCAAAAGGCCGCAATTGTCTGGTATGGTCGAAGGATAATACTGTTTCTAAGATTATGGTATTCCCCAATTCTGGCAAATCGGATTTGCAAACCGGCTGGATAAAAAAAGACGCTTCCTGGTATTTCTATGATATAAATGGCTTGCTATATACAGGATGGCTAAATGATAACGGTGACTGGTATTACCTGGATCCAGAGAGTGGAATTATGAGAACAGGGTTCCTCACCCTGGAGGGCAATACATACTATCTGCAAAAAGATGGCCGAATGCTTACATCATCCAAAGCATTTACTCCCAATGAAAACGGCGTACTAAGATAAGCAGTAACCGATTTTGCCGGAGTTCCACTGGAACCAATCCATTTACTAAAAATCCCTCTCAGACAATGACTTTGTCCTAGAGGGATTTTTCAGATATTTTCGTTTTTTATTGGTATATTTTCAAGTTGGTACATATAATTATACTGGCAGGT
>DJBG01000198.1:0-17748 GCA_002429965.1 Hungatella sp. UBA5982 | reverse complement strand
GATTGCCTTTCTTTATTATATTATACCTACTGTTTAAAATATTACAAGTACATGCATTTATTTTAAAATCTTTGCAGAAAGATAAGAGTGATTGCAGCATAGATTATAGGTAGGCGTCAGATGATCTTTTGATAACAAGAAAGTATATCTATACGCTTCCATTTATTCTGCTGTCTCTTAGTTTTATTACATATTTACGGTTTTTTCTTTCAAAGTCCCTGGCTCTATAAAGCAAAATGCTTCAATTTCGTCAGCATTTACTCCATTATCATTAACAAATTGCTATTTCTATAAGTTAGCGGTGACGAAACTAAACGGTTGCAGGGACGAAGGCTAAGTATTCTCCATGCATATCCCAGCTATATTTTAAAAACGAATAATCCCCAAATGCTCAAGTAAAATTTTTAAACCAATTAAAACTAATATAATACCTCCGGCCAACTCCGCTNNTTTGAACCTTGTGCCGAATATGTTACCTATTTTAACACCGAGTATGGATAAGGCAAATGTTGTAATCCCGATAAGAGAAACCGCCGGAGCGATGTTGACCTGTAGAAAGGCGAAGGACACTCCCACAGCCAGAGCGTCTATACTCGTGGCAAGGGCAAGGGGCAGCATCTCGTCGGGCTTTAGAGAGGCTTCACTGTTGTCAGGCCGTTTCCCCCCGGGGCAAGTTCTGTCTTTGCATGTTTCAAGTGGACAGACTCTGTCAGGGCAGCCCCCTTCTTTGAAACTTTCCAAAATCATTCTACCGCCTAGAAAGCAGAGCAGTGCAAATGCGATCCAATGGTCATACGAGATAATCTTGTCTGCAAACCATGTGGCTACAAAATACCCTATAAGCGGCATAACAGCTTGAAATAAGCCAAAGTACAGCCCGACAATCATTGCCTTTTTTACTGTAGCTTTCGGCATTGTCAGCCCTGTGCAGATCGCCACGGCAAAGGCGTCCATAGATAGCCCAACTGCGAGAATAAAGAGTTCGATTAAATTCATTTTACTTCCTCCGTACCATATCGTTTGTTCAACAAAAAAAGACTCCCGTACAACCCTGTTAGGTTATACTTGAGTCAATATAAAGTAAAAGACCTATGTATAGCCTGGGCTATACATGAGTCTCGTTTTTTAAGACAAGCCAGACCATAATGGTCAGTATGTTGACTTGACACGNNTTCTGTTGTATTGGTAGTATAGCATGGAAATGTATCCGATGTCAATTGCCTACATGTCGCTGTATTTTATCTCATCTGAAATCCTTTTTCTTCCAACAGCGGATTCCGTACTGCCAGGATCTCTCCCTTATGAAAACTTAATATTGATAATAAATAAATTGGGTGATAGTATATTCAAAAGGATTATTTATATAATTAAAGGGGGTATCTCGTGAATAAAGTTTCAGTTAAGCTATTGTCTTTGGATGATGCAGACAGTCTTTTTGAATTTGAAGTGGAAAACCGTTCCTATTTTGATACTATTGGTTTGTCTCGAAGTGACGCTTATTATAATCGCACCTCGTTTCAAGGAATAGTAGAAAATTTAGTAGCTGAACAAGAAAAAGATATTCACTATATGTATCTGGTGGTGAATGCTCAAGGTGATGTTATTGGCAGAGCTAACCTTACTGACGTTATAAAGGAACCTTTATGTAAAGCTGAGTTAGGATACCGTATCGGTGAAAAACATCAAGGGAAAGGATTTGCAACCGCAGCTGTAAAGCTAATTATTAAGCAAGCAAGCCTGGTGCATAAGTTACACAGAATTGAAGCTGGAACCTCTCCTCATAATGTAGGCTCTCAAATTGTTCTAATAAAAAATGGTTTTCAATTTGTCGGAAAGTATAGCCAGTATATTTTGAAAGGTGATGGTTGGGCTGATAGCCTGATTTTTGAAAAAGTTTTAGACTTAAGTGATGACGATATATGAAGATTAATAACCGAACAGGAAGAAAAATAAATGAATTAAATTCGTAAAGAACTATCAGCTATGATATTAAGCTGGTAGTTCTTTTTTGTCCAGTTATTCAGGCAGATAAACTGAATTTGATTGAATAGGAAAGCAGTTTTATGGAACATAGAATACAGCCGTATTTCAATTTGAATACGATTAAAAGGTTGCAATTAAAAAGTTTAAGGGGCGGTGCATAGCACTGCCCCTAAGCAACAAAAATACAAGAATGGCCGCTGATGAACTCCTTGATTTTAGACCTATAGAGTAGAACCTTTTTAAGAAGAGCGTTAAGGCAATTGTCGAAGCAATCGGATATAATGGTTTGATTCACGCAGCACATGATCCGCCAACAAAGGTAAAATAATACTGCGTATTTTGCATTCATTGAGCCCCTTTGTACCCGCTTCTTTGAAATCGCGGTACTTTTCAGTTTGTTGTAAGGTTGTATCCGTTACGCTGCCAATCGTCATATCAGTAGCCGCTCTTGCCGCTTGTATTAAATCAGAATATTCCCCAGCAAAATTATTCGCAGTATTTATGAGATCGCATTCGGTTGGATCAAGCAAACCTCGGATAAATAATGCATGTTCCATCATAATTTGATCCCAAAACAGCTCGGTTTCTTTTAGGGTTTCCTCCGGATTCTGCCGGTTTTCCAGCGCGACTAAATGGCTATAATACATTTTTGCCTCACGCAGGATATGGTCAATGAGCAGTGGGTAGTTTGCTGTGAACATGCGACAGGACAATACCTCATTCAATATTCCTGTCTTGAAATCGATAAGTCCCTCCAGCATTGGTTTGACGAGGGCATTAAGCTGGCTTACCTGCTGTATCAATGCAGGGGTAATCAAGGGATTGACCGCGCCATAAAGTGCTTCTTCCAGCTTTGTGATCTCCTGATTGATGGCTATGCCGGTAAAGTATTGTGTTTTTTGTTCGCTGCCAAGGGTGTAATCCGTGACGATTTCACCGGAGGACGCCACAATAGGGCTGATAATGCCATTCCCCAATACTACGGCATTATGTAATATAGCCTCGAACTGCTGCTTGTATTGATCAGCAACATTGGAAAAGTCAGGATTGGCCGGAGTAAAGCCAGCCTCCAAGAATAAGGAATGTTCTTTCATAATGCGACCAAAAAACATATTTAGCTCAAGTGAGAGGATTACATATTGCTGTTCAGTAATCATAGAAATCTCCTTTATTGTTCTATCGATATCATATGCCGGAGCTGATGGCTTATTGACTGGAAATATAACTGGATTACAATTATTTAATTACAGGATACAATCACTTTAGACTATTTCCACCATGACCAAGCACTGCGATTAAAATAATCGGTATAGGTTTTACCGAGAAAATCAAATAGTAATTAAAACGGTTATCGACTTTATCGAAAATCATCTTGATGACAAGCTGGAGCTTGAAACGGTTGCAATCGCTGTACAGTATTCAAAATATCATTTGCACCGAATGTTTACTGATACGGTGTGCATGGCAATCAATGGTTATGTAGGGCGGCAGCAGCTTAACGAAGCGTCGAAGCTGTTGGTGTTCTCGGACAAGCCAATCATTGAGATTGCTTTTATCTGCGTCTATGAAAGCCAACAGGCATTCTTGAAGTGATATAAAGAAAATATAAAGAAAACATTTGGTCTCTTAACTGCCATTAAATCCTATGCTGAATCAACCGATATTAAATTGTCATGCAAAATACTTAAGAGGTTTACGCTTCTGAAAATTACTGTTAGGAGGTTTTCAATGTTTAAATTTATAAGCTCAACATTGATCGGACTTGTATTTGGTGCTTCTCTGATTGTCGGATCTGTATTTGTATCCGGACATGCAGATCTATTTTGGAACATACCCTCGGCATTTATTATTTTCGGTGGAACCATAGGAGCTACCATAATGGCTTTTCCTCCACAAAGGCTTAAAACCATTGGAACCGTCATTAAAAAGGCATTTTCGAAAGCACAGTTTGATTTAAGAACGGATATTGCTACGTTAGTCAGATGCGCAGAAATATCACGTAAGGATGGCCTGCTGGCTCTTGAAAACTACCTTGATGATTTAACTGATGATGCATTCCTGAAGCAGGGAATTCAATTTATCATTGATGGTGCGGATGAAGAGCAGCTGAGAAATTTATTGGAAGGTTCAACCTACTTCATGAAACAGCGTCATCAGAAGGGTGCCGCAATGCTGGATATGATAGCGGCTACGGCTCCTGCTCTGGGGCTTCTTGGAACCTATGTAGGCCTTATCCCAATGCTGAATAATCTGGATGATGCAAGCACTTTGGGCCCAATGATGGCGCTGGAACTGGTCTCTTCTTTTTACGGGGCTTTTCTCGCTTACGTCATTTTTTCTCCTCTGGCTAAGAGGCTTAAATTTATGAATAAAGAGGAAGAAACAAGAAGAGAGCTCCTGATCGAGGGTCTGTCAGGCATACAGCAGGGGAAAAACCCAAGGCTTATCAGAGAAGAATTGCAGGCGTTTGCAAATATAAGTCTGGATACGGATGGGGAAAAGGATGGAAGGCCGAAATCTCGTTTTAAATCAAGGAGGTGACTGATTAGTTATGGGCAGATTCCATAGGATCGAAGAGGAATATGAGGAGGATGAGGCAAGTTGGCAAGACAGTTACAGTGACTTAATGACTGATTTGCTTGCTATTTTCGTAATTTTGTTCGCCTTTGCAATGATGAATCAAGCGCTTACGATTCAGGAAAATAAACGGGAAAAAGAAGCAGCTGCGGCCAGCCAGGCTGCGGTACAGCAGCAAAACAACCTTGAATCGAATGCGGAAGAGTTTAACAAGCTTTACGAATACATTAAAGCATACATAGAGGANNTCAGATTCTGCTACGTGTTGCGGCTTCCGTATTTTTTGATTCGGGAAGAGCCGAAATCGATGATGCTGCGGAACCTGTGCTACAGAAAATTTCCGAAATATTGGTCACCTACCAGGACTCCTTTAGAATGGTAAGGATAGAAGGCCATACGGATAACCGCCCAATTAATACCCATATCTATGACAGCAACTGGGAGCTTTCAACAAGCCGTGCCGTTAATGTTCTTAGGTGGTTGTTGGAGACCTCCGGAATCGAAGCAAAAAAGTTTTCTGCCATCGGCTACAGCGAATATTATCCTGTCGATGATAACTCTACCAATGAAGGCAAAAGGAAGAACAGGCGGGTGGACTTTTTTATAGAGGGAACAAACGAATAAGAGCAGGTTCGAGATCCATAAAATCACCAATAAGCCCCTATAAAGGGCTTATCTTTATTAAGGTCAATTGATCTGAGTATAACTATTTATAATACAGAGATAATAAATTAAAAGGAAATTTTCAATGCAAAATCATAATGAAAACAGAAAGAAGAAAAGAAATGGTAGTTAAAGAAAGAATTGCTTATGATAAAGGTTTAGATAATACTCTTAAATTATTGGAAGAAGGATATCTATTTATCAAAAATAGAATGGATCTTTATCAATGTAATATGTTTGAAACTCATATAATGGGAGAAAAAGTAATTTGTATAAGCGGAGAAGAGGCTTGTAAAATTTTTTACGATGAAGAGTTATTTCAACGAAAAGGTGCAATGCCCAAAAGAATACAAAAAACTCTGTTTGGAGTTAATGCTATTCAGGGTATGGATAATAATGCACATATTCAGCGAAAACTATTTTTTATGTCGTTAATGACTGAAGCTCATCAAAAGAAACTTGCGGAGCTCTTTGAGAAAGAAATGAAAGATTCTGTTAATGAATGGATAAATAAAAATGAAATAATACTTTCTCATGAGGCTAAAAATATTATATGTAAGGTAGCATGCTTTTGGACCGGAGTACCATTGAAAGAATCTGATATAGAAAGCAGGGCAGATGATTTTTATTCAATGGTTGATGGTTTAGGCGGAGTTGGGTCTAGATACTGGAAAGGAAAAGCGGCACGAAATAGAACAGAGGAATGGATAAGAGGAATAATAGAGGAAGTGAGACAAGGGAAGCTGTTAGTAGAAGATGATTCGGCACTTAATTTGATGGCTTTTCACACGGAACCTGATGGCAATCAATTGGAGTTGCAAATGGCCGCAAAAGAGCTTATAAACGTAATANNGTAATAAGACCAATTGTCGCTATTTCAACATACATTACTTTTACAGCGTTGGCAATGTATGAGCATCCTGAGTGCAAGGAAGAACTGATGCGCGGAAATAATAATTATATTGAAATGTTTGTACAGGAAGTCCGCCGTTACTATCCGTTTACTCCATTTTTAGGAGCAAGAGTACACAAGGATTTTGCCTGGAATCAGTATGATTTCAAAAAAGGAATGCTTGTAATGCTTGACGTTTATGGGATGAATCATGATTCCCTAATATGGAATTATCCTGATGAATTTCGGCCTGAGCGCTTTATGGAACAAAAAGACAGGACATTTTGTTTTATCCCTCAAGGCGGCGGTGATCCTAAAAAGGGTCATCGTTGCCCTGGAGAAGGTATTACTATTGAAATTATGAAAGCAAGTTTGGATTTTCTTGTTAACAAAGTTGATTTTGAAGTTCCGGAACAAGATTTGAGTTATAGTATTTCAAGAATTCCCACTTTGCCCAAAAGTGGATTTATCATGAAAAACATTAGAAAGAAATTTTGAATCGAATCAAATTCATTAAAAAGGCTACACATAACTGTAATCGCTTTTAATAAATTTTTCCTATTTATTCCTATAATATTTTTTTGGATTATGACCATAATAATATTGTGTTCAATAACACATTATTATAAAACGGAGGTGTCAAGCTATGGATGGCAATGCGGAAATAACAGTTTAGCTGTTAGCGAAGGATTGTTAACAGCTTAAACCTTAGTTAGAAAGATGTCCCCCAAATTAATTTGGGGGCATTTTTCTTTATATCTCATGATTCTATCTAGAAATTTTCTCCGTAAATGATTGTCTAATTGCCCAACTAATTAATATTAAGTTTATTCTGTAATGTTTATATAAAGTCTGGTCTAGTTCTCTAACTACCCATACAAAATACAATTTTCTGGTTTAAAGTGGAAACCGATCATAGAATGAAATTTTTAAATGATTGGTATACTAAAAAATAGTTATATGATAAAAGGAGGCAAACTATGAGCAAAAATAATTCAAAAAAAAGTACAAGTAATCATAAAAAAGAAGATGGTACTTTTCATTCAAAACATATTAATCATAATCCGCAAGCAGAAAGCGCTCGAGCTGTATTCGGGTTAAAGGCAGATAATTCGAAAGATAAAGAATCTTAGTATGAGAGATGATTTGCAAGGAGGTTCTCAACATGTCTAATTATACTGGAGTAGTTAAATGGTTTGATAACGAAAAAGGTTACGGTTTTATCTCAACCAACGAAGGTCAGGATGTTTTCGTACATCATTCACAAGTCAAAGAAAAAACTCATAATAAAGATTTACACGAGGGTGAGTCTGTTAATTTTGACGTTAAACAAGATGATAAAGGTTTATGTGCTTTAAATGTCCATAAAATATAAATTGAACTAGAAAGGAGTTATCTTATGAACAAAATTCATTATAATATATCAGGCATACAAAATTCGGAGATTAAAACTCAGCTAAAAAATGCATTAGATAAATTAGAAGGAATTTCTATGGTCAATATTGATGCAGCAAGAGGTTCAATTGAAGTCGGATACAATCAATCAACGGACGAAAATTCAATTAAATCTTGTATCGAAAATGTTGGCTGCAATATAGAAAGCTAATCTAGCGAACTCTAAGAATAGAGTCAGTGAAAAAAATATACTACCTCGTGGTAGACAGCTCGTAATATCTAAGAGTAGGGAGAAATATCCCTATTCTTTTTTTACCATGAGTTACTCCTGTATTTAATTTGATTGTCAGGACTTTCGAATATTGTTTCCGGTTCTCTCCACTCTTTTTTTGAAAGGCGATACTCAAAAGAATGATATATTTTATTGAGTTCTTTAGAATGATAAATTCCTTCCTGTTGGAATAGAAAACCACATTTCTCAATCATATTCTTTGAAGCTAAGTTTTCTTGAAAGCAACATGCCCAAACGTATGAAATACCATGATCAAAAAGATAATCCAGAATTGCAATTATTGCCTCCGACATAATACCTTGCCGTTGATAAGCACGATTTAAGGCACAGCCAAGTTCTCTTGTATCCTCACGCCCTTCTTCTGAATCCTCATCAATAGAAACATGTCCAATTACTTTTCCATTCTCACGCCATACTATTGCCAATTTCCGTCCTTGCAGTATCCATTCAGAAAGGATTGACCTCGTTTGCACTATTGATTCGTGAACAGGCCAGCCTGCCATCTCTCCAACCCCTACTTGGTTGCAATATTCAAAAACATCGTTTAAATCTTGTTCTGTAAAAGGACGCAATTGTAAACGAGATGTTAATATGATCATACCTTTTTCTCCTTTAAAAATGAACTATATAAGTATAATACTTCTTTAATTGCCAACTATCAATATAAGTTTCCAAAAAGCAGTAATCCGTCAAATCTTAACTCTGCCGTGAATGCTGATAAAAGCTGCTAATTTGCTATTTATTAGTCAGTGTGATTACATGGTTCGGGTAAATTGTTCTTAACTAAGAGTGGGAGAGAGACAGTCGGGCATCTGAGGGATAACAGCCAAGGACAGATCAGATATGCTCAATTAGCCAATTTAAAGTTATGGCTATTGTAAAAAGGATTTTTTTACTTTATTATAGTTCTCGTGATTTCATGTTAAATAAACATGGAACATGGACATATTATATTTAAAGATGAGGAGAAATAAATGGCTAAATTATTTTTCAGATATGGCGCAATGGGGAGTTCTAAGACGGCTAACGCACTAATGACCAGATATAATTTTATAGAAAAGGGAAAAAATGTTTTATTAATAAAACCTGATAAAGAAACCAGGGATGAAAAAACGAAAATCAGATCAAGGATCGGATTGGAAGCAGATTGTATTTTATGGTCTGAATTCAAAGGTTACGATTATAATTCAATCATAGAATTAGATGCTATTATTGTGGATGAAGTACAATTTCTTACAGAAAATGATATTGAACAACTTTCTAATATTGTAGATGAATACGATATTTCAGTTTTCTGTTACGGTCTAAGAACGGATTTTACATCCCACCTTTTTCCGGGATCCCAGCGCTTGATGGAACTGGCAGATGAAATTGAGGAACTANNCGCCAATATGAATGCAAGGATTGATAAAGATGGAAACATAGTTAGGGAAGGGCAGCAAATATTAATGGGTGCAAATGATAAATACATTTCATTGTGCCGTAAACACTTTAAAGAAGGTAAAATCAGGCAATAGATTTACATGAATTCATATGCTTATTAACAGCCGGGGCGTTGGCCCCGGTAAAAAACATCCTTGAAAGAACATATATTCGATTCCATAATAAATAAACATCATTTTTTGTTATCTCAAATACTTATACAATCATGTTTGCAAATGAATTAGCTGTCTGAAATAGTTATCTTATTCTCTGCAAAGGAACTACTATAGCTGCCGGCAAAATCCCCTTTATTGGACCAATCGTTTTAATTCTTTTTAACAGCTGCAGTACCTGTTAGATCACTTATATTACTTAAATCACTAATAACACTTGATTAAAATAATTATTATTAAAAAAGCATTGACTAAAATAATTTTATAAAATATAATAAAAGTAACCAAAAAAAATGGCATATTGAAACAGCACTTGTACAATATGCGCTTTAGGAGGAGGTATATAGTTATGTTTAAGCAGCTTCAAAAATTAGGTAAGGCATTTATGTTACCAATTGCCATTCTTCCGGCAGCAGGTCTTCTGTTAGGAATCGGCGGGGCAATGTCCAATCCAAACACTATTGCAGCTTATCCATTTTTGAACATCTTTGCTCTGCAGGCATTATTTACTGTCAT
Organism: Hungatella sp. UBA5982; assembly: GCA_002429965.1. GTDB lineage: Bacteria > Bacillota > Clostridia > Lachnospirales > Lachnospiraceae > Lacrimispora. Next base: position 7,835 of record DJBG01000198.1, on the reverse strand, counting down.
GAGTAAAGCGGGAGAAGTGGTGTTTGGGAATCTGGCGCTCATTATGTGTATTGGTCTGGCAGTAGGGCTTGCAAAAAAGGATAAAGGAACGGCGGGCCTGGCAGCTGCGGTTGCTTTTCTGGTCATGAATGCGTCAATCGGCGCATTGCTGTCAGTCTTTAAACCGGATGGTAACACAATTGATACCGGTGTTGTGGGCTCTATTGTTATTGGCTGTATGGTTACCTATTTCCATAACCGGTACCGCAATATACAATTGCCCTCGTTTCTGGGATTTTTCGGAGGTTCACGTTTTATACCGATCATATCCTCATTTGCGGCAATTTTTGTGGGCGCAATATTCTTCCTGATTTGGCCTCCTTTTCAGTCATTATTGATTTCCAGCGGCCAGACCATTGCAAGTATGGGAGTTTTTGGAACATTTCTGTATGGATTTTTGATGAGGCTTTGCGGAGCGGTGGGCCTTCATCATATGATTTATCCCATGTTCTGGTATACGGAGTTAGGCGGAGTTGCAACTGTAGGAGGGCAGGAGATTGCAGGTGCACAGAAAATATTCTTTGCTCAGTTGGCTGATCCTAATTTTACAGGAATGTATACCGAGGGTACACGATTTTTCGCAGGCCGTTTTGATACGATGATTTTCGGTTTACCGGCTGCATGTCTTGCAATGTATCACTGTGTACCTCAAAAACGCCGTAAATTGGTATTCGGTTTGTTTTTCTCGGCGGCTCTGACATCATTTTTAACAGGTATTACGGAACCCATTGAATTCATGTTTCTGTTTGTAGCTCCATGGCTGTATGTGATTCATGCATTTTTGGATGGTCTCTCTTTTGCGATTGCCGATCTTTTAAGCGTTCGCATCGGAAATACATTTTCCGGCGGAATCATTGACTTTACCTTATTTGGAGTCCTGCAGGGCAATGCAAAGACTCACTGGATCTATGTAGTAGTGGTGGGAGTTTTCTGGGCAATTCTGTATTATGTATTATTCCGTTTCCTGATCACAAAGTTTAATATTCCGACTCCAGGCCGCGAGGAAGGAGCAGATGATGAGGTAAATGTGGAAACAAAGGGTACAATCGCTGAAACGGCTCTTCGCGTGCTCGCGGCTTTGGGCGGCAAGGAGAATATCGAAGATTGTGATGCTTGTATTACCCGTCTGCGTGTAGCGGTAAAGGATATTAGCAAGGTTGACAAAGATGCCATTAAACGGGAAGGCGCAGCGGCCGTACTGGAAGTTAAGGGCGGCATACAGGCAATATTCGGAGCTAAAGCAGATCTGATAAAATCAAAAATAAACGACATAATCGGCGAAGAATAGGGAGATGTGATACTTATGAAAAGAGGTTTGGTTGTATCTTGTCAGGCGCTTCCGGAGGAACCCCTGCACAGTTCATTTATCATGGGGCGTATGGCTCTGGCGGCAAAAGAGGGAGGCGCAGTCGGTATTCGTGCTAACAGCGTAGAAGATATTGAAGAAATCAAGAAAAATGTGGATCTTCCGATTATCGGAATTATTAAAAAAGTATATGAGGAAGGCAAGCCTTATATCACTCCCACATTTGCAGAGGTGGACGCGCTGGTTCGGACAGGTGTTGATGTAGTCGCGGTAGATGCCACCATAAGTCAGGATGTGAATTTTCTTTATNNGTGAGAAATATCCTAATCAAAAATTTATGGCAGATATTTCAACGGAAGAAGAGGGACTGCGCGCAGACGAGATTGGTTTTGACTTTGTGGGTCTAACCCTGCTGGGATATACACCTCAGTCGCAAGGACTGGATAAATTTAAGGTGCTTCAGTCTTTGATTGCGAAATGTACGCATCCTGTGATTGCAGAAGGAAATTTCAACACACCGGAACAGGCTGCAAGGGCTATAGAATCAGGAGCTTACGCAGTCGTTGTAGGAACCGCCATTACGCGTCCCCAATGCATTACCCGTGGATTTGCCGAGGCAGTGTCAAAGGTTAATAAATAAATTAACGCCTTCCTTCTGTTTCCTCTGAAATCTTTTCGTTTTAATTAAAAAGTGATATAATAAGAACACTTTATAAAATATGGGTTCAGTTATTCACAAATTAAAGACGAAAGCACAAGAGGTACCAATATGGACATTCTTTCATCAATTCAAAAGAAATATAGTACGTTTACAGATAAAGAACGAAGTATCGCTGATTACATTTTGAAGGAAGGCAATAATATCCGGAATATGAATATCTCTGTTCTGGCAGCTACTGTGGGAGTTTCTGACGGCACTATCACACGCTTCTGTAAAAAGGTAGGAGGAAAATCTTTTGCAGAGCTGAAAATTCAGCTTGGAAGCGCAGGAGCAGGAAATAAGATTGCCCATTCGGACGATCTTGTGACTCAGGTTTATGATTTTTACAAGACCGTGATCGAACATTCCAATCAGATGATGGATAAAAATGCATTGGAGTATTTGGCAGACCAGATTGCCACGGCAGGAAATATCTATATTTTCGGAGTGGGGTCTTCAGGGCTGACTGCTTGTGAAACCATGCTCCGTTTGTCCCGTATGGGATTTCATGTACAAAGTGTGACCGATTCTCATTTAATGGTGATTTACAGTTCGATTTTGGGACCCGGAGATCTGGTAATCGCAATTTCCATATCCGGTGAAACCGTGGAAGTTGTCAATGCTGTCAGAGCGGCGAAACAAAATGGAGCAAAACTTATCTGCCTTACCAGCTTTACTGACAGCACGATCGCACAGTGCGCTGATTTTTGTTTTCCCGTAGTAAACCCTTTGTTTGTTGATCAGGAAAGATTTGTAAACAGTCAGTTGTCGACTCTTTATATGATCGATCTTCTCTGCCTGATTCTTTTAAAGGATGAAGTCCGGAAGAAAAAGATGAATATTACGGTGGAAACCATTGTCAAACAGTCTCATTTAAAATAGCTTGCAGTAAAAATAAAAAGTGCCAGGGGCAGCTTTGAATTCAAAAGCCGCCCCTGGTTTTTTTAAAGCCGTAGTCTGAGAGTACTACTATTTTCTGCATATTGTGACACGAAAAGGAGATAATAATTTAAAATTAAGATTGGAGAATTATGGTTTCACAAGTGACGCCATTATAAAGATATGGAGAAAACATTAGCATTTCACGATCTTGTAATCATCTTGTGCGGTATCGTGATGGGAACGATTGCGCGTATCGTCACCCTTCGCATTGATACACGTNNGTCAAAATCCCAGTTATCCTACCGGAGGTTTCATTAGCCTGGTGATAGGAATACTGGCTTCTGCTTTGGGTTCTGTTGCGATACCGGCTCTGTTAAATAAAGAATTCACGGCAGTTACTTTTATTGCTTTAGCCATCCAGCATTTCCGGGAAGTGAGAAAAACAGAAAAAGACAGTCTTGAGGATCTGGAAAAAACGGAATATTCAAAAAGAGGGGCCGCTTATATTGACGGCATTGCTAAAACCTATGAATCCAGAAATTATTTATCCATGCTTACCGCCCTGTTTGTTGTATTGGTTTTAAGTATTTTATCCGTAAAAAATCTGGCTATTAACTTAATGATTGCCGCAGTCAGCGGCTTTTGTATGATTTATTTCCTGACAAGAATAACAAAAGGCAAATGCATCGGTGATATCTGCAATATAAAAGAAGGAAAAATAACCATAGACCATTCGGATTTATTTGTGGATGGCATGTATGTTACCAATGTGCTGGGAACTGAGAGAATCAGAGAATTATTTTTAAAAGAGGGAATCGGTATTGTCATAGAACCGAAAAGTGATAAATTCAGAATCACGATTGAGAATTATGGGCAGAGGCAGGCCATGCTTTTTGAGGCTACCAGGACTTTTGGCGTGAAGCGGTACAGTTTTACCAGAAAAAGTTATAAAAGAGGGAAACTGCTATTGGCTTTTGTACCAATTATTCGTGATCCTGATGCCATAATAGACGTAATTAAGAAAACACCCGTATTAGAAAACAGCAGGAAAATCAATACAATTATGGATATTAATATAGGAGGGGATATCAATGGGGCAGAGTAGTCCGGAGATATTAGTTTATATAACAGATAACAAAGAAAGAATCATATCAGGTGACCCTTTGACCCTTTATATCCCAGACTCAGTGGAGCGCGAAATATGTCTGACTGATTTGGGAAAGGCACTTCGAGCCGATGTGGTGCAACTGAAAAACGGTGATCATGTATTAATCAGCAGGTAGAATATTTTTAGGAGGCGTCCAATGGAAACCCAGCTGGGAAAAGATACGGTTAGAAAAGAGGCAAAAGATAAAGTAACAGGCGTGGCTAAATATACAAATGATTTCACAGATTCTCCTATGCTTTACGCCAGATTATTAACAAGTGTTCATGCTCATGCCCAGATCGTATCCATAGATACCAGGGAAGCCTCTGTAATGCCGGGGGTAAAAGCGGTAATCACTGCAAAAGACCATCAGGTGATATGCGGGTCCATGCTTCAGGACAGGCCTCCCTTGGCCAGAGAAAAAGTACGTTACTACGGCGAACCGGTTGCCATCGTTGTAGCAGATGATGAAATGCAGGCAAAGGCGGCCGCGGGAAAGATACTTGTAGAGTATAAGCCCTTACCGGTTGTAAATTCCGTGAAAGAAGCTTTCAAAAGGAATCCTGTTATGATACATGAAGCTCTCATGCTATATACAAAAGCAACTGAGGAGGTTTACCCCGTAAAAGGGACCAATATCTGCCATCATCAAAAAATCAGAAAAGGCGATATGAAAAAAGGCTGGCTGGAAAGTGAAATTGTAGTAGAGGGCAGCTTTTCCCTGCCTCAGTCTGATCATGCGGCCATGGAAACCAGGGCAGTTCACTGCATGGTCATGCCGGATGACAGTGTAAGGATCAAGACATCATCCCAATCTCCCTATGAGGTCAAGGAATCGGTCAGCAAATACCTAAATATTCCTGAGGGAAAGATTGTAGTCCAGGTTCCCCTGGTTGGCGGTGCATTTGGAGGAAAAGCCTGTGTGCAGCCAGAGGTTCTGGCAGTGATCGCGGCAATGAATGTAAAAGGAAAATGGGTCAACCTGGCAAATACAAGAGAGGAAGATATGGTCACCTCCCCATGTCATTTAGGGCTGGAAGGAACCATAAGGATCGGAGCAAAAAAGAGTGGACAGATCATGNNATGGATCCTTTCCAGCTGAGGCTTATAAACCTGGTTCATGCCGGCGATTTAACCCCCACCCAGGTCAAAGTCACCGCCAGCAATACTGGGAATGCGGCAGAATGCCTTGAGAGACTAAAAACGATCATTAACTGGAAGGAAGGCGCACGCATAGTAGAAGAGAATGGTTTGATCAGAGCGAAAGGAATCAGTTGTCTGATAAAGACCTCCGATACTCCCACAGATGCAGGCGCAAGCGCTGTTTTATCCTTTAATTCAGATGGGAGCGTGAATCTGGATTGTGGTGCTGCTGAGATAGGGCCGGGAATGAAAACAACGGCAGCACAGATATTGGCAGAAAAAATGAGAATAAGTGTCAATGACGTTTATGTAGAGCTGGATGTAAATACCCAGTCAACCCCGTATTTATGGAAAACCGTTGCCAGCATGACAACTTATCTGGTAGGGCGGGCCGTATTAAATGCGGCTGATGATGCCATATCCCAGCTGTTAGATCTGGCATCAATTGCCCTGCGGTGCCCTGTTGAAGAACTGGATTTTGAGAATAAGATGATTTTTGTAAAGCATGATCCAGAGCTTTATATCATGTTCGAGGATCTGGTAAAAGGCTACAAGTTTCCCAATGGAAATTCCCTCAAGGGGCCGGTTATTGGACGTGGCAGCTACGTCATGAATCATCTTACGCCCCTCAANNGGGGTAAGCCCGGCCGTAGCTGGACGGTAGGTGCTCAGGCGGTTGAAATTGAATATGATACCAGACAGCATACCTACCGGCTGCTAAAGGCTGCTACTGTGATTGATGCGGGCAAGGTTATAAATCCCAAGACTGCAAGAGGGGTGGTCATGGGCGGCATGTGCATGGGGCTGGGACTTGGTACCAGTGAGGATTTCGTCTATAATGAAGAGGGAATTGTAGAAGATACAAGCTTCCGCACCTATAAGATGATCCGCTACGGAGAAAATCCGGAATATCTGGTTGATTTTATAGAGACTCCTCAGATTGATGCACCCTATGGAGCCAGAGGCATTGCAGAGCATGGCATTATTGGAATACCTGCCGCACTGGCTAATGCCATCTCTTTGGCAGCTCAGATCGATGTAAACCGGCTTCCAATTACGCCTGAATTCATATGGAGGGAAAGGTCTAAACTATGATTCCTTTTGATTTTGATTATTATAAACCGGGAAGCATGGAGGAAGCATTTGATTGCTATCATGACTTGCTTTCAAATAACAAAAAACCTCTTTATTATGGCGGCGGTACTGAAATTATCAGTATGGCCAGGGTAAATGGCATAAAATTCGATTCGGTCATTGATTTAAAAGGAATACCGGAATGCAGCCAACTTGGGGTAAGCGGCGGGAAATTCAGGATTGGAGCCGCACAAACCCTTACAAACATTGCGGAATGTAATGCATATCCCCTTTTGTCTAAAACCATAAAAAGAATTGCAGATCACACGATCCAGGGGAAAATTACCATAGGAGGCAATCTGGCCGGCACAATCAAGTACCGGGAGGCATCCTTACCGCTGATGATAAGTGATTGTACCTTGCAGGTAATGACACGGAGAGGATTGACTGAATTGCCATTTTCAAAGGCATTCAATGGAAAACTGCAGTTAAAAGAAGGAGAATTTCTGGTATCCATATTGATAGAAGAGAGTGATTTGAATATACCTTACAATCATGTAAAAAGAACCAAACAGGAGAAAATAGATTATCCATTGATTACTATGGTGGCATTAAAAAATAAGAAAGCCGTAAAAGCGGCGATTGCCGGGTATGGTGATAATCCTATCATTTTATCGGAGAGGATCATAAACCATAAATTATATAACGTGGAACAAAAAATTAAAAAAGTCATAAATTTAGCCCGCAGTGATTGTAAAAGTGATTTATCAAGAAGCAGGGAGTATAGGGAATTCGTATTGGAAAATATGCTTCAGGAAATGTTTATTAATTTTGAAAAGATCGGATGATCCTTTCAGGAATTGAGGGATTGTATGCATTTATCAGGAAACAGTATCATTGTTCTTAATGTAAATGGTGAAGATAAAACCGTTATGGTTAAGCCATCTCACACTCTGCTTCATGTCCTTCGTGAGGAATTATCTTTAACCGGAGCCAAAAGCGGCTGTGAGAACGGAGATTGCGGAGCCTGCACGGTATTGGTTGATGACATGCCTGTCAAATCCTGCTTAATGCTGGCGGCAGAGGCAGTCGGACATAAAATAACCACAGTGGAGGGATTGAAAAACGCTCCGATACAAGATGCATTTATAAGAAACTGGGGATTTCAATGTGGTTACTGTACTTCCGGGTTTCTGATGGTTTGCCATGCACTGGCTATGCACAAGCCCAATGCAGATGATCCTGTCATAGAGGAATGGTTACAATCCAATCTATGCAGGTGTACCGGTTATGAGGAAATAGAGAATGCCGTAAAATCAATATTATCAGGGAATTATAAGTGAGACATATGGATTGTTTGCCTGAGTTCTTTCAATCGGATCTTTGCAAAAACTGCATTAAAATTTGATTCACATCTTGTCTGGTAATCCCATACAATAAGGTATAATTATGAGATGAGGTGTATGATATGGGATGTTCTAATTCTTGTTCTTGTGGTTGTAACCGCAACAATAATTGTGACAATAGATGCGAAAATAGATGCG
>DJBG01000207.1 GCA_002429965.1 Hungatella sp. UBA5982 | reverse complement strand
TGGGGCGATGTCCGGGGCCGGTCTGTTAAAGGGTTTTTTGATTCTGTTTACCACACTTGGCTGGCTGACTGCCGACATGGGTACTTACAGGATTTTATATGCAGCGGCAGACGGAGTGTTTACGTTCCTGCCCATTTTTCTGGCTTTCACTTCGGCAAAGAAATTCAAGGCAGATCCCTTTGTGGCCATGGGAATCGCTGCGGCTTTGGTATATCCTGATCTAACGGCTGCGTTTTCTGCGAAGGAGGCGCTTACCTTCTTTAAAATACCGGTAGTACTTGTAAGCTATACCTCATCCGTGATTCCGATCATCATCTCTGTTTATGTGCTTTCCAAGGTGGAAAGGGGCTTAAGGAAGATTCTGCCGGATGTAATTAAAAATATTTTTACTCCTTTGTTATCCCTGGTTATCATGGTTCCTGCGACGTACCTTGCCATCGGGCCGGTGTCAGATTTTGCCGGCAAAGCTATGGCAAGCGGATATATGGCAATGGTAGGATTCAGCCCATTAGCTGCAGGGTTTATCCTTGGCCTGGTCTGGCCAGCGGCAGTCATGTTCGGCCTCCATTGGGGATTTGCTCCGATTGTCATGAACAACATTGCCCAGTATGGAAGAGATACCCTGTTTACCATTACGGGACCGAATAACTTTGCTCAGGCGGGAGCGACTTTAGGTGTATTTTTAAAATCAAAAAATAAAAAAGTAAGAGATATTGCCGGGCCGGCAGCATTATCTGCCACGCTGGCGGGAATTACAGAGCCTGCCATCTATGGTGTGACACTAAAATATAAGAAGCCATTTTTTATCGGAGCATTTTTCTCCGGAATTGCGGGAGCAATTACCGCGGCAGCCGGAGCGGGAGCACCGGCTCTCATTGGCACCAGCCTGCTCACCATGTCGGCTTATATCGGAGTTGGATTCGCAGGATTTTGCGTTGCATGTGTGATTGCATACCTTGGTTCCGCCATTGTCACTTTCCTGTTTGGATACAGTGATAACATGCTTCATGAGGAAGCGCCGGCCGTATCTGAAGGGGAAGGAAGCAGAAGGGGAGAAACCATAGCTGCGCCTGTCAGCGGAATAATAATTCCATTGTCAGCGGTAAGGGATGAAATCTTTTCAAAAGAAGTGCTGGGAAAGGGTATGGCGATTGTTCCGGCGGACGGAAGGGTATATGCGCCTTGCAGCGGCACGGTGGTCACCGCGTACCCGCATGCAGTCGGGCTGATAACGGAATCCGGAGCTGAGGCGTTCGTTCACCTTGGATTGGATACGGTGAAACTGGAGAATAAGTATTTTGATCTTAAAGTAAAGGCAGGCGATAAAGTAAAAATAGGTGATCTGCTCATAGAGGCAGATATTGACAGCATCAAAAAAGAGGGATATGATGTCACAACCATGGTGCTGATTACGAACACCAGTGATTACGCGAATGTTCTGCTGACATCAGAAGGAGATACAAAAGCGGGAGATGCGGTCTTGACCTGCATCCCTAAGTAAAAACAGTTCCGGAGGTTTCCAATGAGCAAGTTAAAAATACATGAAAATGGAAGAAACTTTATATTAAATGGGCAAAATTTTTTTTATCTTGCGGATACGGTGTGGAGCGCATTTACAAATGCAACCATGGAAGAGTGGGAATTTTATCTGGAAAAAAGGTGGTCTCAGGGCTACACGGTACTCCAGATCAACACACTTCCGCAGTGGGATAGATGTCTTTTTGAGGAAAGCATATATCCATTCCATACGGAAGACGGCCAGAAATTNNTGAATGAGGATTATTATATCCGGGCGCGCCGGATGTGCAAAATGGCGGTGGACAGAGGATTTCAGCTGGCCCTGGTGGTGCTGTGGCTGAATTATGTTCCCGGAACATGGGGAAGCCGGATCGTGGCCGGGAACGTAATGCCTAAGGATTTAATTCGTAAATATGCCGGAAAGGTCGTAGATGAGTTTGAGGAATTTGATCCAATTTATCTTATCAGCGGGGATACGGACTTTGACACAGACGAAGCAATTGCATATTATGAGGCCGCACTTGATGTGGTGTGTGAAAAGTCTCCGGAGTCTTTAAAGGCAATGCATGTAAAGAGAGGCTATGATTATATCCCGGAACAGTTCTTAGACAGGATCGGCTTTTACATGTACCAGTCAGGGCATAATGCGGATGGTCAGGAAATGGCCTATTTGCTTGCGGAACATTTTTATAAAAAGTATCCTCAAAAGCCTATCATAAACGCGGAACCTTGTTATGAACAAATGGGATACAGCCGCCGGCGCTACGGCCGGTTCCAGCCTTATGACATACGAAAAGCAGCATGGAGCGGGATTCTTTCCGGAGCATGTGCGGGCGTTGCTTATGGTGCCCACGGAGTGTGGAATTGGAAAAAGACGGGAAAACGGACCAATCCGGTATTGGGGGAAGGGTTTGATGAATCATTTCCTGTGCAGGAGGCCCTTGATTTTCCGGGAGCCTGGGACTATGGGTTTATCGGGGATTTCATGGAAACCAAGGGTATCACAGAGCTGAAGCCAGTTCAGGAGCTGCTGGAAGACAGCTCGCCGGAGATACGAATGGCTCAGACCGAAGACGAAAGATATCTGATCTATATCCCATATACCACCAGTCTGGTGATTTCAAAATATCTGGATGGTTATCATGGAAAGGCCATAGATCTGGATACCGGACGGGCGGCAAAAGTTAANNTTTTTGTGGAAGTAGAATGCAGTTAACTGCGAAAGAATGGGAAAACAGAAAAGAGGCAGGAAAGTCAGTCATGACATTCCTGCCTGCTTTATTATGTCATCTTACCATTTTTGAAGAGAAGAATCATCTCATGGGTCAGACTTAAATTGGTGAAATCATCGGGGATATCCTCCGGAGCCATCCAGTCTGCTGTGGATAACTCTGTTTCATCCAGGCGGACCTGTGGAGAACCATCCAGCTCGGCCCAGTATCCGACTAAAATGGAATCACTGAACCCCCATGGCTGGTTTTTGTAATATCGTATGTTTTTGACCCGAAGACCTACTTCTTCCAGTACTTCCCGGTTCACCGTCTCTTCTAATGTTTCACCGAATTCCGTATAGCCTGCGATCAGGGCATACCGGGTGTATTCCCTTCCGGCATACTTGGTCAGCAGAAGCTTTCCGTTGTAAGTAATAGCCACAATGACAGCCGGAGCAATCTTGAGGTAAACGGTATTGCCGCAAGAGGAGCAGACCATGGATCTTTCTTTTTTACTTTTCATCATGGGAG
>DJBG01000197.1 GCA_002429965.1 Hungatella sp. UBA5982 | reverse complement strand
GAGGCTATGTTATGAAATACATCAGACAATTCACTATTATTCTATTTATATCCCTTGCAGGAGAAATCATACATCTGCTGGTTCCCCTTCCGGTCCCGGCAAGCATCTATGGTCTGTTGATCATGCTGATCGGGTTAAGGAAGAAATGGATTCCATTGGAGGCAGTTGAGGAAGTCAGCATATTTCTCATAGACATCATGCCATTGATGTTTATACCGGCAGCCGTCGGACTTCTGGATTCCTGGGGAGTTCTTCGGCCCATTTTGGTTCCTTTTCTGGTCATCACCCTGCTTTCCACAATCATCGTGATGGTAATTACCGGAAAAGTGACTCAGCTGTTTATCAAAAACGACGGAAAAGGAAAGGCAGAAAAAAATGAGTAATACAGTAAGTGATTTTTTGTTTTTTGGTGCGGTTCTCAGTCTCTTAAGCTATGAGCTAGGACTCCGTTTAAAGAAAAAATTCAAATGGGCTATCTTTAACCCTCTTTTAATATCCATTTGTGTTGTCATGGTATTTCTGTCTGTATTTCATATTGATTATGAGGTGTACGATAAAAGCGCCAAATACATCAGCTATCTTCTGACGCCGGCCACCATTTGCCTGGCAATCCCTCTTTACCGCCAGCTGGAACTGCTTAAGAAGCATTCCAAAGCTATTATAGCCGGAACCGTGACCGGGGTTTTCACCACAATGACCACCGTACTGCTTTTGGCTCTGGTCTTTGGTTTAAATCACCAGGAGTATGTTACGTTTCTGCCAAAGTCCATTACCACAGCCATTGCAATGGGAATTACAGAGGAAATGAAGGGATATGTGACCATAACGGTAGCCAGCATCATCATCACCGGCATCCAGGGGAGCATCATTGCGGAAGCTGTGTGCAAAATATTTAAAATTACGGAACCCATTGCCAAGGGCATTGCCATCGGCTCTGCTTCCCATGCCGTGGGAACTACAAAAGCCATGGAAATGGGCGAAATCGAAGGAGCCATGAGCAGTCTTGCAATAGCAACCTCCGGACTTTGCACCGTTATATTGGCTTCTGTATTCTCTAACTTCATGTAAACAGCTTTCCTCATCCAGGGAATTCTACTTGAAAAGGGTTTGAAGTACTACTTCTAAAGAGGTTTGAAAAGCATAATTTCAAAAGTTATGCTTTTCAAACCTCCAGTTATTCTGTTGATTAATTATTATTTTTAAATATTACAAAATATTTTATAGAATATTTTTATAAATCTTTCCATCTTTCATGATCAGTTTTATATTGTTCCTGTCTGCCAATACATCCAGATCCTCAACAGGATTGTCTTCCACGATACAAAGATCTGCAAATGCCCCTTTTTCCAATACTCCTATCTTTCCTTCCGGATAAGGATTTTGATAGGTCATAAGCTTCGCCAGCTCATTAATGTTCCCTGTAGCTGCCACAAGTCCTTTGAAANNGAAAAATCTTCTAACTGATATTTGTCTACCCGTTCCGGATCTCCAAAAGAATCTGTTCCAAATAAAATCGGAAGATTATATTTATGGATCAGCTCTGTGGTAAGCTCTTCTCCTTGTTTAACCATGGCTGATTTTCTCTTGATGGATTCTGGTGTAAGTTCATTATGCCAATTCCTGCCGCATTGCGGACCGGCTGTTACCCATATTCCATTGGCGGCTATGACCTTAGCTGTTTCTTCATCCATCATCGTCGCATGTTCAAAACTTTTAACNNTTGCATGGACTGGGGGGTATAAAGATGGGCCATGACATAAGTTCCGTAGTCCGCAGCCGCTGAAACTGCCGCCTTCATTTCCTCCAGGGTAAACTGAACAGTCTGAATCGGGTCATAAGCAGAAGATATCCCTCCTCCTGCCATTATTTTTATTTGTGATGCTCCAAGAAAAAGCTGTTCTCGTACCGCTCTTAGCATTTCTGCCACTCCGTCTGCTAATACTGTGCCCTTACTCTGCAATGCCGCAGATATATATATACTGTCAGTCAGCCGGTATTCTGCTCTGCTTGCTCTTGTATCTCCATGGCCGCTTGTTTGGGAAATAAAAGCATTTGATGGTAAAATCCTTGGCCCCTCTAAATATCCGTTGTCAATATTTTTCTTTAACCCATAGGTAACGCCTCCTGCATCGCGAACCGTTGTAAACCCCCGAAGAAGCATATCACGGGCAAAACGGACGGAACGGACTGCATTTTCATCCTGCCTCATGGCATCAGAAATACCGGTTCCATTAAAAAACAAATGAACGTGAGCATCTGTTAGACCTGGTATCACCGTTTTATTTTGTGCATCGATGATCTGATCAAAATTCTCCTCTGAAAATCCTCCATCAAAGATCTCTTTTACAAGGTTGTTTTCTATTACAATCCCTGCATTTTTCTTTAACTTTTCATGCTTTCCATCAAATACACTGGCATTTTTTATAAGTTTTTTCATATACTTACAGCTCCTTTCTGTATCTTCCAAGATGTCGTTCCAGGGTATTGCCGCTCCACTGAATAACCAGGCTGAACAGCCAATAGATCATAGCTGCTGCAAGATAAGCTTCGAAGAAGCAGTAAGCCGCATTTGCATATTTTAAAGCGCCATTTAATATGTCCATAACTCCAATCAAAATTACCAGGGAAGTAGCTTTAATGATAGAAATAACGCTTCCTGTCAGGGCCGGAACCAGAACCAGCAAAAGCTGAGGGAACACAATTCGGCGGAACGTTTGATTTTGGGTCATGCCAACAGAATATCCTGCCTCATATTGTCCCTTCGGAATAGAAGAAAGTGCTCCTCTAATATTTTCAGATAGCTGCGTGGTGCAGGTAAATGACAGTGCGAAAACTCCTACATAAAGCATATTGATATCATTTACCCTGACTGCCAGACTGAGTGCTTTTGCAAAATCATTGAACTTCAATGCAAATATAAGCCCCGATGCGACTATGATTAGATTCACAGGAACTGCTTTAAAAATAATAATATAAAGATCAAGGAAAAATGATAATCCTTTGATCCGATATGTTCTTCCAAGGGCGATCAGTGTACCGAATATAAATCCAATAATCAGAACCAGCGCTGCAATATATAGGGTGATGGGGATGTATCTGACCGCATTCCAGAAACATTCCAAAATATAATTTAATTTTATATTCATATTCTTTACGCCTCTTTTATTTTACTTTCATAATTAAACCGCTCTAAAAGATGGGTACAAAAACGTTCCAGTATAAAGCTTGCCAATACAAAGATAATCGCTGCACAAAAATATCCCTCTAACGTATGAAAGGTAACNNCTGACCTTCCCCATCATATCCGTAACGCCGAGCATATAGGCTAAGGAAGTCGCAGGAAGAAGTCCCACCAGCATGGTGCTGAACCCGGGAAGTAACACCCGGAAAGCCTGAGGCAGGACGATCCGGAAAAACGTCTGGTTTCCGTTCAACCCTACAGAGTATCCGGCCTCAGTCTGCCCTGCCGGCACGGATAATATAGCTGCACGTATATGCTCCGATAAAAAACCAGCTTCGTTAAATCCGTAGGCTATGTAAACGAATATCAGCTTATTCCATTCTGATGTGATATTACTCCCCACAAGTGCGGTGATAAAAAGCGGCATACCATAATACACCAGAAACATTTGTACCAGAATGGGGGTTCCTCTTACAAAAGAGATATATAAAGCCGCCATTTGGCTTAATACAGGCAGCTTTTTGATGCAGATCATTGCAATTGCAGTGGCAAGTACAATTGCAATTGTAATGGAAACCAATACGATGTTAAGAGTAACCGGTAGTTTTGAGAGAACCTTAGGGAAATATGTTATTACTCTATGAAAGGAAAAAAAATCACCTGCCATGATTATCTGCTCCTTCCTATCTTATTTGCTTAAATTAACAGTATAATCTGCACCCAGTATTTTCTCTGAAAGCTCTTTTTGCCAGCCGGAATCCAATAGTTCCTGCTGTACTGCATCTATATCCTGCTTAAGCTGCTCATCACCATAGTTATAGATAAAATAGCAGCCGTTCAGCTTATCAGTATTATAAAAGAGCTGGGAACCTGCAATATCAAAAATATCTCCGTACGCCGCTTTATCCAGGATATCAACAAATGGTATACTAAGAAGTCCATCGTAAATACCGCTGTTTAAGCTTGCCAAATGCTGTTCCGTTGTTCCGTCATCATAAATAATTGTAATTGGGTTATTGGGATGCTCCGTGTTATATTTTTCTGACAAATAGGCTACATTGGATGATGTCTGCACCGCAATTTTAAGCCCGCCCAAATCTTCTTCACTATGGATCACAATCTTGGAACCTTTTGCAACCCTGAAATTATATCCGGTATCAAAAAAGTTACCTACGTCACCGTATAAATATTTTTTTGCCCGTTCTTCATTCCAGCCATAATGATGAACAGCAATATCATAATTGTCCGTATCAAGACCTACTAAAATGTTTTTAAATTCCGTAGGCTCATATTCAAATTCATATTGAGGAAGTAGTTCATCGATCTTTTTTAATGTCTCAAAATCATAGCCCTGTAAATTTCCATTCTCATCCACGTAGCACATTGGATTAAAACTGTTGCCAATTCCGATTTTAATAATTTTTACATCCGCTGCAACACTTTCCTTTGTCGTGCTTTCTGCCGATTGGNNGATACGCCACTTCTCGAATTGCAGCCTGCTGTAGCAGCCATTGCCGCTAACAATACTACCGCCATTAATGCTACTGTCATTGCTTTTTTGGATTCTTTTTCACTTTTTTTCATTTTTCATTCTCCTTTTTTGTATTCCTTGATTTATATAAACAGCTAAGTTTCTATATATCAACGGTACCGGTCGGATTTGAACCAACAATCTAAGTTTTGCAGACTCTTGCCTTTTCCTTCTGGCTACGGCACCCAATCTTCTGTTATTTAAGAAGCTGCCAGACTGCTCCAAAATGCAAAAAGGACTTGGACTTTCATCCAAATCCTCTAGTTTTCTAGTCGGATTTTTATAAATTTGATGATAGCACCTCTATCACGGATTCTAAATGCCTCACTGGCAGATGAGGGCACCTTCTGGTTGGAGAGATTACCATAAAATAAAAAAGAACAACCTTCCTCTGATATGCATTACTGCTTATCAGAACCTCCAGTTGTCCAGTCAGCTCTTTNNATTTCATCTGCACGCTCTTGCCGTTATAAGTGGGAAATTTCTATATTTATGAAAGAAAACGATGTGTTTTTCCTACATATCCTCCCTTTCCCATCACCTACTATATCTATATGTAATGCATTATAATCTTAACCCTTTTAATTGTCAATACTTTTTTAATATTATTCAAACTTCTTTAAGTTCTGATGGAATTGCATTCGTAAATGCTTCTACGAGCTCCTATTCATTTGAAAGCCCATATCCGAATATTTGAATGTATGTATCCCCTAAAGCATCTGAAGAATCTCTTCCAGGCCAAAGCTCTTATCCGTCCGGAACATTCCCTCCAGTGTATTGAGATTCAAATCCGAATGTTCTACTTCCCGGGAAAACCGGTGAGCCAGATGAACAAATTCCTTAAAATCCAGGCTGCCTTCATTTCTTTTGAATTCCGCCTGGCCCATTTCCTGAATAAGAATTGTGCACACTGCGGCAAACTTTGCTTTTACATAGGGGTGTCCGTCATAAACAGCTCCGCAGAAATAGGTGAAGATAAAGTATACCATTAGCTGTTCGCTCCACTGCTCCCATTGACGCTTACGGCCTTCCTCTTCCATTAAATACCGGTGAAAGGCTTTCCTGTTTTCCTCATAGCTTTCTGCACCGGCGTCAAACAATATCCTTTTAAGAGTTCCCAAATATTGGGGCCAGCTTTCATTAAGCACTTCAAGCTTTCTAAAGAGAGAAAACCATTTCTTCATCTTTTCATAACGGATCCGATCTTCTATCCTGCGAACAGCCATTTTCTGTTCCACAATCTCAGTTCCGCCCGTTCCTTGATACCGTTTCATCAATTCATCCAGCTCATATAGCTTTTCCTCATTGATTCTCCTTTGCATATCATGGGAAAAACCCAATGCCATGGCGATGCGCAGACGGCAATCCATGTTCCGGTTTTGCAGGAAGGATAAAATCAGATCCCTTGCATCCATAAGCTTTGTAAATAATAGAAAATCAAAATCCGGATAGGACTCCGCCCTCTCATCCTCTTTCGTAAGAAAGCGGACAGGTTCTTCACAGCCAAGAATCAGCCCGGCAGCCTCCTCGCAGGATAAGGATAAGGAGATTTCCCTGACTCCTTCGAATTCTTCTATATGCCTTGGATAATCCCGGCAGGTTTTGCAAAGCATTCCCGGGCCGGCCTCCCTATAGATATCGCATAGATTGTCCTTATTTAGAAACGCGCACCGGCCGTCACACTGCTTAAAGGAGCCATTTTTCCAGTCAATCCATTGATTAAGCCTTCTGCCAAAAGCATCCTTTCGCATTTGGTATCGTTTTTTTGTAAGATCATCGATCATGATGGCCCAGCCTGCACAGCAGGTATCCGGGCACTCTCCGGCCACACAGCGGAATTTATTATAGTAATGAGGTATTGTAAACTGCATAAATGATTGCTCCTGTTTTTTGATATCGATTATACCGCATTTAAAAATGGGGTGCAACCCATTTAAAAGAGTGAACCCCATTTTTAAATCAGGCAATCATAATTTTCCAAACGCAAGAAACAAAAACAGTATGCCGCTGACCCAGGACAAATCCCAGTTCTTTAATGCAGCAAGCTTATGTCCCAGAAACAGGCCGATATACATGACGGCAGTTCCCACAACCAGAGCGGAAAGGGTCGTAAGCCCCGGAGGTATCATCAAAAATCCGGATAAAGCCCCGGCTATCAGACTGTCTAAGGACATGGCCAGGGAAAACATGATGGTCTCCTTCCAGGACAATGATTTGGAATGGTCCCAGTCTGCTGCCATAGGATTTCCGTAAATATTTATGATGATACTCAGACCGGAAATAGAAAATGTCAGATTCTTTTGAACATTCATATGGCTGTTAATATACTTTTTTATGGTATAGTCAAGAAGCTTTATCACGCCCAGGAGAAACAGGCAGGAAAATGCCGCCCCCTTTGCAAAACCTTCCGGTACCAATCCGCTGATCACGCTTCCAAATACAAGAGCAGCTCCCAGACAGCCGCTGCAGATCATATTTACTGCAATAACCTTTCCGCAGGAAATCTTCAGCCGGTTTGCCCCATAAGCAATGCTGGCAACAAAGGTGTCGGTGCTAAGTGCCAGCACAAGAATTAATATATCACGCATATCCCGGAATCTTACCTTTTTATTTTAATATATTCATTCAAGTCCCGTTTGGGACCCCGAAGGCTGCCGGATTTTTTGTCTCAAACCCAGAATAAGAAAGCAGGGGCAGCAATATGCCCCTGCTTTTTGCCTGATCACTACTGGCTAAGCTTCTTAAATTCATCTGCCACAAACTGTACCTGAGGTCCTACAATAACCTGTACGCTGGTTTTGCCAGGTCTGATGATGCCGGCAACACCAGAAGATTTGATCTTCTTTTCATCTACCAGAGTATAATCCTTGATCTCCAGTCTTAATCTTGTAATACAGTTATCAACGCTGGTAATANNCCTTACCGCCAAGTCCTTCCAGAATAATGGAAGCAACAGCGGTAAAGTTGTTATTGGAAAGAGTAACTGTGTTCTCATCCAGATCATCATCTTCCCGTCCCGGAGTCTTAAAGTTAAACGCTAAGATTGCAAAGCGGAATACGAAGTAGTAAATAGCTGCATATACAAGGCCCAGCGGGATAATAAGCAGCGGATTTACAGCCATGGGAGCCTTAAAGCTCAAGAACCAGTCAACGAAACCTGCACTGAAGTTAAAGCCTGCACGTACGGGAAGCAGGGAGCAGATCGCTAAGGAAATACCGGTTAAAATTGCATGGATTAAGTAAAGGCCTGGAGCAAGGAACATGAAAGCAAATTCCAGAGGTTCTGTTACACCTGTAAAGAAGGAACAAACTGCTGCTGCAAGCAATAAACCATATGCATTTTTCTTTTTACCAGGCTTTGCGGTATGATACATAGCCAAAGCTGCGGCCGGAAGACCGAACATCATAACCGGGAAAAAGCCTGTCATGTACTGACCTGTCTGGCCCAGGACACCATTTCCTGACCAGAAATTACCAAGGTCGTTTACTCCTGCAACGTCAAACCAGAATACGGAGTTCAGTGCGTGATGGAGACCTACCGGGATCAGAAGACGGTTGAAGAAACCATAAATACCGGCTCCTATAGCGCCCATTCCCAGAATACCTTTACCAAATGCAACCAATCCGGAATATACAACCGGCCATATGAAGAATAAAACAAGGCAGGCTACCAGAGAAACAAGTGCAGTAACAATGGCAACAGACCGTTTGCCGCTGAAGAATGCCAACGCGTCAGGAAGTTTGGTATTCTTAAACCTGTTATAGCAGCTGGAACCGATGATACCGGATACGATACCGATAAACTGGTTTCCAATCTTACCAAAGGCAGGATTCACTTCGCTGACATCAATTCCTTTCAGCATGGCAACCACTCCAGGTGAAAGAATCGTCTGAATCATCAGCCAGGAAACAATGGCCGCCAGCGCTGCAGTACCCTCATGGTCATCTGCCATACCAACACCGACACCGATTGCAAACAGAACTGCCATGTTATCAATGATGGCGCCCCCTGCCTTGATTAAAAAGGCAGCAATGGCACTGTTTGCGCCCCAGCCGGTGGGGTCAATCCAGTAACCAATTCCCATCAGGATGCCTGCCGCTGGCAAACATGCCACCGGAAGCATCAATGACTTACCTAGTTTTTGCAAATACTTCATCATAATAAAGAAACCCCTTTCTTTTTGTCCTACCGGACATTTTTTATCCATTCCTGCTGCCAAGCAGGTTCAGATCACATTTCTTCCAAAACGGCGCAAAGCGCGTACATGGCCGCCTCCTCATCCTCTCCGTCAAACCGGAACCGGATGATGCTTCCTCTTTTGGCTCCAAGCCCCATTAATGCCAAAAGGCTTTTACAATCCGCTTTGTCTGATTCCCACTGGGCTTCTATGCTGCACGAATATTTCCTNNCCATAAAGATCACGGAAGCCGGCCTGGCATGAAGTCCCAGGGGATCTTTTAATTCATACAAATACTCCCTCATTTTAATACCTATAATTCGATGATTGGTTCTAGTTCCTTTACCTGCATTCCTGTATGGCATACCATATCCGGATAATTCGGCGTATTGCAGACGATAACCGGCGTGATCACTTCATATCCGGATTCCTTTATGGCTGCCATGTCAAATTCAAGAAGAAGCTCCCCTGCTTTCACTTTGTCTCCTTGCTTTTTATAAGCAGTATAATGCTCCCCTTTTAAATTGACCGTATCAAGCCCTACATGGACAATGATTTCAGCGCCTTCCGGAGTCGTAATGCTGATAGCATGTTTTGTCTCAAACACCACCGTCAGGATTCCGTCGGCCGGAACCACAACTCTTCCTTTTGCCGGAATAATGGCGACTCCCTTTCCAAGGATCTCCTGGCTGAATGTGGGATCATTCACTTCACTTAAGGGCACTACTGTACCTTCAACCGGAGCCAGAATTTTCTCTCTCTCTTTTTCTCCGCCACCGCCGAATATTTTTTTTAATGAATCAAACATATAATGATTCTCCTTTCTTCTACAGCCTCATTCTTTTGATATGAACCGCCAGATATGCGGTTTCTTCTTCCGTTACATCGTGATGGTACGTTTCCATTATATAATCCTTGATTTTTAAACTGCACCCGTATTCCTCCGGGTACATCTTGGATATCAAATGGTTAAATTCACCATTCCCGCTGTTTAACAGCTCCTTTGTAACGATTCTTTGTGCCAGAAACCTTAAATGGGTAACAAACCGCTGATAATTTAATGACGTTTCATCAGGCACCATTGAAAAGTATTCCTTTACAATCCCTACAGTATTCTGAATCAGGTTTGTGATATCAATGGTATCGCGCATGGCGGTATTGAATTCCGCATTGACGATGTGAAACGCGATGAACCCTGCCTCATCAACAGGAAGGGATATCCCTATCCTCCGCTCAATCAATGCTATAGCGTACTCACCGATCAAGTATTCCTCTTTGTAAAAGGTCTTTATCTCATTAAGCAGAGGATTTGAGAATTTCATTTTCTCCTTAAAACGGTGAATGGCAAAATTGATGTGGTCCGTCAGCGTTATGTATATGTTTTGATTAAGACTCCTGTTTAATACGCTTTTCGCGTAATTTATGATTTCCGTAGAAACCTGGATATGCTCAAGGGGAAGGTTCACCAGCAATTCTTTAAATTTGTCAACATTGTTCTGGCTGTCCAGACGGAATACCTTTTCAACTGCACCCTCCGGAATTTCCTTTCCCGGCTTCATGCCGAATCCGATTCCCCTGCCCATGACTATAATTTCTTTTCCATCCGGCTCCAGCGCACTGACAATATTGTTATTGATTATTTTGTCAATTTTCATACAATGTCCCATCCTATAAAATAAAAAACCAACTTCGACCACGAAAATAAATTTCATTTTCCATAATCAAAATTGGTTTTGCCTGCTTTCCAGTAACAATCCACTTAATATATCCTTGCTTGAACTATACCAGTTTCTTTCTAAAAAGTCAACAAAATTTTATACATTTTTATATATATTTTATAAATTTACAATGTTTCAGCTAAAATCATCCCGCGAAATCCCTATCCCACATACGGCGATCCGCTAATTAATTTCCCGAAGGATCGAAAGCATCTCTTAAAGCATCTCCGATGAAATTAATGCTGACGACCAGCAATATGATCATCAGTCCCGGCGGTACCCACAACCATGGCTTGGAAGTGAGGATCGAGATGGATTGGGCTCCGTTTAACATATTGCCAAGGCTGGACTGAGGCGGTTGAATTCCCATACCAAGAAAGCTTAAGGCTGCTTCATCTAACATCGATATGGCGATAACCGAGGTCGCATATACCAGAATGGGTGCGACCGTATTGGGAAGTATCTCGGAAAACAGGATATAGCGCTTTGGCATTCCTGCAACACGGTCCCCCTGAATAAAATTCATCTCTCGGATGGATAGAACATTTCCTCTGACCAGCCGTGCAATTCCTGGCCAATCAACAAAACCGAGAATCAGTATAATATTTAAAAGACCCGGGCGAAATATCGCGGCTGAAACCAATACAAGTAAAATATAGGGGAAGGACATGACCATATCGGTAAACCGCATGATGACCATATCAAGGATTCCTCCAAAGAACCCGGATACCAGGCCCAGAACCACACCGACGACCGTGGATACGGCAGTAGCGGCAAACCCTACCAACAACGAGATTCTGACGGCGTACAGCATTCTGCTTAATACATCCCTTCCCACCTGGTCGGTTCCAAGTAAGTTCTTTAGGGAAGGCGGATCGCTGAATCCGCCGACCACCTTATTCGGGTCATGNNCGCCAGCAGCGCACATAGGAGAATCATAGCCAGGAATACGGTACTGGCCACAGCCAATTTGTGTTTTAAGAACCGCCTCATTACCGTATTGCGGTATGCATTATCTTCACTGATTATTGTTTTATCTCTATTCATTCATTTTCTCCTGCTTTTAATACGTAATCGTCGGATCTACCAATGCGTAGATGACATCTGTCAGCAGGTTTGCCACCAGAACAACAATTGCGGACATCAGACAGACGCCCATAATGACCGGATAATCTCTGCTGATAATTGCACTCATGGTCATCATGCCAAGCCCAGGCCAGGAAAAAACCTGTTCTATGATGATGGCTCCGCCAAACAAGATCGGTATGTGCATTCCGAATACGGTAATAACCGGGATTAACGCATTACGAAGCGCATGTTTATTAATCACCAGAAAGCGACCAATTCCCTTCGCCCTTGCCGTTCGCAGATAATCCTTACGGAGTATCTCAAGCATGGCACTTCGAATATATCGAATATTGGTTCCCGCCATGGAGGTCGCCAATACAATCACAGGCATGATCATATGCCTGATGACGTCTACGGCACTCTTCTTGGCTCCCAGGGTATACATACCGCTGGAGGGCAGCCAGCCAAGCCTGATGGTAAAAAGATAGATCAGCACCAATGCCAGGAAAAAACCGGGAATACTGCTTCCAAGGAAGGAAAGCGTAACTACGGTATAGTCCTGCGGCGTATATTTGTGGACTGCACTATAGATTCCTGCTGGTACCGCAATCAGCATACTGACAAGTAACGAGACGGACATCAGCAGCAAAGTTGGCCCGATATAGGTTTTAATCATTTGGCTTACCGGCTGGAAACTCTTTAAGGAATATCCCATGTTACCCTGCAGGAGAATCGTCAGCCAGATCCAGTATTGTACATAGACAGGCTTATTAAGGCCTAAGGCTATTCTTCTGGTTTCAATGGCCTCCAGGGACACTCGGGGTCCCTGAAGCAGTTCCAATGGACTTCCTACCATAGTCATGATCAGAAAATCAATTATGGTTATACCGATCAGTACCGGAATTGCGATAAGAATACGCTTGATAATATATTTAAGCATCCGCCGCCTCCTTTGGCCATACAGTCAGGGTCTGCACCGGACAAGCCGCCAGATGCCCGCTTCCTGGCTGGATCGGGATTAACGCCGGCTCCGATCGTTTGCATTCCTCTATGGCATAGGGACACCGGCTATGAAAATGACAGCCGGAAGGCATATTCTTATTGGAAGGCAGTTCTCCCTGCAATATCACTCTTTTTCTGCCTCTGGACTCGGGATCGGGAATCGGTGCGGCACTGCATAATGCCTGCGTATAAGGATGCACCGGATTCTCAAACAGTTCCCTTGCATCCGCAAGCTCCACAATCTTCCCAAGATACATGACGGCAATTCGGTCACTGATGTATTTGACCGCATCCAGACCGTGGCCAATAAATAGATATGTAAGCTTTAGCTCCTTTTGCAGATCACGAAGCAGATTAAGAATCTGAGCCTGTATAGATACATCCAGGGCGCTGACCGGCTCATCACAGACGACAAGTCTGGGGTTAAGAGACAGTGCTCTTGCGATCCCTATCCTTTGCCGTTGGCCGCCAGAGAACTCATGAGGATAACGCCCCTTCGAATTTTTCGGAAGTCCCACCATGTCAAGCAGGCGGTCAACCTCCCTATCGACATTCTGTCTTGTACTGACGCCATGATACAGCATTGGATAGGATAAGGTATCAAAAATACGTTTTTTCGGATTAAGGGAGGTATAAGGGTCTTGAAACACCATCTGTATCTGGGTACGGATTCGTCTCATTCCAGCCGCCGTACGGTCCGTGAACGGATACCCTTCATAAACAATGCTGCCCTCTNNTATGGTGGATTTGCCACAGCCGGATTCCCCTACCAGTCCCAGAGTTTCTCCCGGATATAGCTCAAGATCCACACCGTTCACAGCATGGATGAACCCAACTGTATGGGGAATAATTCCGTCGCGAACCGGATAATATTTTTTCAATCCCTTAATCTCTGCCAGAGGCTGTCGTTCCTTTTGCATGTGTTAATTCCCTCCTGACGCTTGCGTCTTCCTATCCCGGATTTCCGACCCCCGCCAGCATCTTGTCCTGTGGCTTCCATCTATTTCAAGCAGCCTTTGCTCCAGATCACAGCCATCGGCCATATACGGACAGCGGTTTGCAAAGCGGCAGCCGGTGATCTCACCGTAATGCTCTGGAACAGTACCCTCTATCGTCAATAGCTCTCTCTCTTCTTTATCTCTGATACTCGGTATGGATTTCAGCAAGGCCTGTGTATAAGGGTGTCCCGGTTTTTTAAATAAATCAAGGACGCCTGCTTCCTCCACAATCTGTCCGGCATACATAACCATAACCCGGTCAGCCATTTCAGCTACCAGTCCCATGTCATGGGTAATTAAAATGATTGACATATGAAGCTCCTCCCGTAAGTTCCTTAAGAGTTCCATAATCTGTGCCTGAATCGTAACATCCAGCGCTGTTGTGGGTTCATCCGCAATGAGAAGCTTTGGATTACAGGCAAGCGCCATGGCGATCATTGCCCTTTGCCGCATTCCTCCTGACAGTGTATGCGGATACTTGTTCATAATAGAAGAAGGATCCGGAAGCCCCACCTTATCCAGGAGGAGCAGTGCACGTTCCTTCGCTGTTTTCCTGTCCAAGTTCATATGAATGCGCATGGCTTCCATGATCTGGTTCCCAATGGTGAATAACGGATTTAAGCTGGCCATGGCATCCTGAAAGATCATGGTCATCTCACTCCCGCGAATCCGGTCAAACTCCTTCTCCGGCAGCTCCAACAGTTCCTGCCCGTCAAAGACGACCCTTCCTCCGGTGATTTTACCATTTTCTTCAAGTAAGCCCATGACTGACAGAAGCGTAACACTCTTGCCTGAACCCGATTCTCCAACGATGCACAGGATCTCACCTTGATTTACATTAAGGCTGACCCTGTCTATGCATTTGATATCTCCTGCACCGGTGGAGAACACCATTTCCAGCGAGTCTACTTCCAATAACGGAGTCATTGTGTTACATCCCATTCGTGAATATTATTAAATGAGCCATATACATCCGGTGTCGCATTCACCACCCTTTTATTCACAGCTCCGATTGCGCTTATGATATAGGAGGAGATCATCGGAACCTCCTGCTGCATGACGGTATCGATCTTTAGATATTGCTCCTTGATTTCATTAACGTCACTGGTAGCCTGGGTCGCCTCCAGTGCCTGGGTCACGGTATCATTTACATAGCCGGTCCAACCGTCCGCAGATAATAACCAGTTAACGTCCGGATAGGGATCTACCGGGGCATAGGTATACTGCACTGCCAGCAAATCAAAATCCT
>DJBG01000202.1 GCA_002429965.1 Hungatella sp. UBA5982 | reverse complement strand
AACTGACTGTGGATCAAAGCAGCAGCAGGGTATGGCCGTGGTATTTGATAACTCCGGAAAATGTTCTGACAGAAGAATACCTGTCCGGTATGGGAATGGAAAACACCATTCTTTACTCTGTTGATGGGGGAGAACATTTCTCGGAAGTACTGCAGCCAGATACGGATGCAATTGGTCTACGGATGGTTGCAGATGATGGCGTATTACAGAATTTGATAAGTGCAGGAACGTTTCTTTGTTTGAAAGCGGAGTTTCCGGTTTCTGTTAATGGCGAACAGCTGACACAAGATGAGGCAGGCGGAAATATCCCCTTAAAAGGCTGGAAGAGTTTACAAAGTTCAAGCCCATTAAATTTTGGTAATAATGTATATTTATCTTCTCCGCAAATCAGCGGGACTATCCGCCGGCAGGAATCGTCCGAGGGATCCCTTAACTGGACTTCAGCCGATAAGCTGAGCGGGCAGGTTGTGGAACTGCTCAGCGGAAATACCGTTATTGACACCACAGTAACGAATGAAGATGGTGAATATACGTTTTACAATATAAGCACCCTGGAAAAACTTCAAGTACGTATTACAGCAGCTGAAGGGACCGTGTATTTTGCTGATGCGGCAACAGAGGATTTCCAGCAAACGAACTCAGTACCGGTAGGCAGCGTTACGGATATTGATCGTGTCTCGGGACGATTCCCCAATATAACGTGGAAAAACAGTGCAGGCACTGCTGATGTAGATGTATTGAACTATCAGAATGCAAAATTCATTGTTGTAGCTTCAGCCCAATCCAATCCTCCGGCAACAGTTTATTCCGTGACTTTTGATTGCCAGGGTGGCAGTACAATCCCGCCCTTAACGGGTCTTCCAGGCGGAAGCACCATCGCGGCCCCGGAAAGTCCATTACGCGCTGGATACAGCTTTGCAGGCTGGTTTAAGGAGTCCGCTTTCTCTACCGCCTGGGATTTTAGTAATGATGCGGTAACACGCGACACCATCCTTTATGCAAAATGGATACCTGCCGAAAGTAGTACTTCCAATAACCACGGTGGCAGCAGCCAACCGGGCAGCCCAGACGGCAATGCCGCAAATGCCGCAAATAACGTGGATATCGGCAACCAACCGGATATTCCGTTCGGTGAATCAATAAATTATTCAAGCCATTCACCTTCTCCGGTACCAGGCAATGCAAGCGGTAATAATCTTGACGGTATCCCAAAGACCGGCGACAGGAATTCTAATCTTATTTGGTGGGTACTGGTGGGTATATCATTAGCGGTTTTGCCCGTACAGGTAATATTTATCAGCCGCAATAAGTTATATAAATAAGCTGCGGTCGTAGATATAAGCCTGATGAAGTCCGGGATTATTCCACCAAGGAATTGTAGATACCCGTTTTGTTAAATGAATAGAACCAATGAAATCAAGCAACTTAGTAAAGACCGCAGTTTCAAGCTGCGGTCTTTGTCATACCTGTAGATATTATTTCTCGTTTTTCTCCTGTATACCGGCATCCCCGGCATACAGATCCTTACCCTCGTCAGGATCGATCCCGCCTTCCACACCATGTTTGATAAGCCGTGAAAACTACATATAGGGCCTTGTTTTTATATGCGTGGAAAAAATTAAGAACAATAAAATGCAAATTCAGTACAGAGTAAAACAAAAAGCTCATTAATTAGTTTAATATAAATTTGTAAAAGTCGAAATGGGCGCAGGAAAATCCACAGCCTAGGAGATAATAACGGTACGGAATAGAAAAGAGGATAAGAAACGTATGATAAAAAGCGAAGAGGTGCAAAACGTCTGTCAAAACATAATTGATGCAGACCGCGTCAGTACGATGCTTATTTGTTTTAATGGGAGAAATGGTGAAAATTTATATGGTGAAATTCTTAACTGCTACATAGATGGACCTGTCAGCTTCTCCAACGTAGGAGAGTTGATTCTTAAATTGGATGAGATATGTGACTGGGTTGGGACTCCTCAGCCATCCGCTGACCCAAGGTTTCTTAATAAAAAAATGTCAGAAGAATATGCATACAGAACCAAGAGAAAAAACAATATACCGGTAAAAGCAAAAGTTCAGTTGCAGGATAGTATGGCTCTAAGTTCCCGTGCAATTACGGCAAAAGAAACACTGATAGTTAAAATAGAGCATCGCCAGAACGCCAGCATACAGGGAAGAGTGATTGGAAAGCTGACGAAGAAACAATATGTGAATTTTCGAAGCGCTTTAGAACTGATGCGAATGTTGAATGAGGTCGTCATAAGAACTGAAAATATGGAATAATG
The DNA here is from genome assembly GCA_002429965.1 of Hungatella sp. UBA5982. GTDB lineage: Bacteria > Bacillota > Clostridia > Lachnospirales > Lachnospiraceae > Lacrimispora. The sequence goes on along the minus strand of DJBG01000202.1, from coordinate 3,370 downwards.
AAGATATGTAAGCTTGTAATTGGTAATGGTAAGAAAGAAATACCGGCACATCTCGCCTGTAGAAGAATTTGAATCAAAAAGGCAGGATCCTCCCGGAGGCAGAAAACACGACTGCGTCCGAGGAGGATTCTCGTTTTTTTTCGACATAAACCTCAGTGTTTCAACAGTAATTTCCAGTATTTGGAACACAAAAAATGCAGTTTGGAACATTCTTGAATTACTTGACCACAGCTCCGGTATACTGTTGTCATAAGTAGTGTCTGCGGACTGCCAACAGGCATAAGCGGTCCGGTTCACGTACAATTTTTCTGGCAGCAGGAAGGAGGTATTGTAGTGGAAAACCAGTCTGCATTCATCAACGAGGTGGAAAAAGAAATCGTCCTTTGGCGAAAATGTGGGTATTCGTTTTATGCGATAGCAGGCAAATATGGAATTACGGAAGAACAGGCTAAAAGGAAATATTCCTCCGTACTGCGTAAAATGAACGAACACAGCAGAAATTTAATCTATAAATCATGCGAAGCTGATGTATTTCCAACCGGCACAATCTCAGAATTTTTAGATTACCTTGGAGTTACGGAGAAGGTTGCAGGAAGATACGAATTGGCTGAAGCCATTAAGTTCTCCTATGAATATCCTGAAACCTTGGATGAGATATGTGAGAGATTTTTTCCGGAACTGTCCTTAAGGCTTGGAATACCGGTTGTAAGTGTTGAAGGCCGGGTGCGCAGAATCTTGCGCAGAGTGTTTAACAACCGGAATAACAAGGGGACGCCTGCAAGTGTTTTTTTCAATCTTGCTTGTCTGCAAAATCGACATGACATCAGATTGAAGTCCTTTTTCTTGACAGCTTTGGAATGTGTCCGGGAATTGAATGATACATAGATATATCTGACTGTTTTAGGGGGACCCCCAAATCCGACTGAGGTCAAACAAGGTGGGTTGCTCTCTTTACATTTCCTCAGCACCAGAGCGTAAATTAACTACGGTACACGTAACTGTTAACTTCTGAATTAAAGAAAATAGCATACATAATGAATAAAGAAGCAATGCCTTATATCCAGAATCACGTGAATTGGAGTTGGGCGACTGCGGCAAAAATAGTTGGCCTCCAGTATTGCCATCGGAACCATCTTCCAGTTTGTCTTGCTGCGCCTATAAGCCATAGTGTGATAAGAGCAGATCAGACCGGCCTTCGGCCGCAAGCTTGCGGAGAATCAGACGGATGGCTGACGGTTGACGCAGCGCAGCTGGTAATCGTTGAACACGCAAAAGATATAAACAAAAATCCAGAGGGCAATTTGCCGGAAGGTGACGAAGGCAAAGCCAGGGCGCTGCGCTGCGTCATTACCGGCGATCCCGACAGTGCAATTCCCGAAATTGTTAGCAGCGGGTATAACCGGGCCGTCCAGGATATGTTGATTACCTCGGCCAATCAGATTCGGGAGGCTATGGAGTACGGTAATTATTTTATCGGCAATTACAGAATGCAGAACGGCATATTCCATTCCGTTGTTTTGTGTCCGACTTCCGGATTCCAGATAGAACTATATGACCCATGGGATGGATATAAGGATCGATATACGGTAAACCAGATTTTCAGAGGCGGCTTTTTAACCAATCGAGGCCCGGGCGTTATCCGGTGGATTCAATACATCAGATGAATCGCAGATAAAAGTTAAATAATCTAACTAAACTTTTAAGTAACAATTGGATTATATGTGATAAAATGAAAACATTGGAAGTAGTGTTGGGAAATCCCTTGGATACCGGGAACGGTGAAGTGAAGCAGATGGATATAAGGAGTGAAGCCGATGAAAATCTATGCAATAAACGGAGGCCCCCGCAAAGGCTGGAATACAGATACCATGCTGAAAAAATTCCTGGAGGGCGCAGCTTCTGCGGGTATACAGGTCGAGACGGAAATGGTGTATCTCTACGACTTGAATTATAAAGGCTGCATCAGTTGTTACGCCTGTCAAAGCGACAACAACAAAACATACGGGCAATGTCAGGTGCGGGATGACATCTATACCCTGCTGCGCGAGGTTCCGCGTTCGGACGGCGTGGTTTTTGGCTGCCCTGTTTATATGCGCGACCTGACGGCGGAGCTGCGGGCATTCATAGAAAGACTGGTTTACCAATACTTGAGCTTTGACAAAAACCGGCAGGGCAATAACGCGCCCCAAAAGCTCCGCACCGCTATGATATATACAATGAATGTGACGGAGGAAATTATGCAAAAGTCGAACTACGATTTCATTTTGGGCACGGCCGAACAGTATCTGCAAAATGTATTCGGCGTAAAGCCGGTGAGGATTTGCGCTTATAACACCTATCAGTACAAGGATTATAGCCGATACCGCGCAAGCTTTTGGGATGAGCCGCAAAAAGCGGAATACCACCGCACCCAATTCCCACTCGATTGTCAGGCTGCTTATGACGCCGGTAAAAAGATGATTGCCGATATACTGAACGAACGGTAAAATAAATACATCGGAGCAGCGAAGGAACTAAGAGGTGTTTAACAAAAGGTTCAGGCCGCTTTATTAGCCCTATAAAGCCTGCAAAACTGAGAATAAGAAAATCTCAGCATTTGCAGGCTTTAATAGAGATCATTGAGGATTATTCCAGCGATACATTGTCTCTCCAAAAATGTTCAGGCTTCCATCCCAAAATTTCTTTTGCCTTTTTATTGGAGTACAAGGTCTGATACTCATCAATTGGAGTACGAATGTCTGTCACATTTGGATATTCAGCTTTCATAAGATCATAGCTTTTGATGTCCATACAGTTGTCGTCAGCTGCGAGATTCATTACAATAGAACCAAGTCCTTCTTTTTCGATAGCAAGGCGGCAGGCAACAGCGATATCACGAGCATCAATATAATTCCACATAAGTTGTTTCCTTTTCCCTGAGTCATGAACAAAACCAGGANNTATATTGCCGATCCGGAATGAGACGATCTGCATTCCGCAGCGGCGGTAAATTGCATCGGCAATTGCTTCCCCAACAATTTTTCCAAGTCCATAACTATCTTCGGGAAGTGTAGGGTGTTCCTCATCAACGGGAACATAAACAGGTGTCAGCCCCTGACGGGAGTTGCAGATACCATAAGTACATTCGCTGGAGGCAATAATCGCTTTTGTGATTCCCAATCCTGCTGCCGCTTCGAGAATATTGTAAGTACCCATTACATTATTTTGAAATGTTACCTCATTGGGGTAAATGTATGCGGAGGGGATTGCTGCAAGATGGATCACAGCATACGCGCCTTCTAAGATTCCATAGCACTCGCCCAAGTTGGTTATGTCCGCTGTCATATGCCGTGTCAAAGGCTCAGCCGGCTTAATTCTGTCTACACTCAAT
>DJBG01000092.1 GCA_002429965.1 Hungatella sp. UBA5982 | reverse complement strand
TTTTATTAGAATTTTCAGGGTTTTACATACTGTTCAATCTTCTGTTTTCAAAGTGCTTTTTGCGTTGCTGTCTTCTGCATCGGCAACTCACTAATCATATCATGTGGCTGCTTTTTTGTCAACAACTTTTTTATTATTTTTCAATCTGTTTTAATTGATTGCCCTTGCGGTCTCTCTCGCGCTGGGTCTTTAATATAACATGTCCGTATGAGATTGTCAAGGTAATTTGTACCATTTGTTCGAACAATTTTTTCAGTGTTTCTGTTCCTACTATATATAAGCATTCGTCCTCATTTTTTCTATATTTTGTGGTTGAAAAGCAAATCTGCAAGCAAAGGCAGTTGTTCCTTTGCTTGCAGATTTGTTTTAATTGAATATATGATAGATACAACTCCCGTCTTATAGGAAGCTGCGCAGTACCCCTAGAACCATCAGATTCAGGAAGTTATGGGTGTATATAAAAGACAGCCATTTACTCGCTTCGATCTGCCGGGACAGCATTAGGCCCCACTCGGTTCCAGAGAACGCAGTGACAAGCAGACAGGCAATCCACAGGAATACAAGTCCTTCCAAGCCTCCCAGCAGGGCGCCTGCTATTTTGTTGATTCCTGATATGATAGGCAGCCTGGCAATAATATCCAGCCATCTCATGACCAGCCTTGAGAACAGATAGATGGCGGCAAACAGCAGGACGAATCCTGCGGAATTAAGGATTACATCTGCCAGATAGCTTCCAACATAGTCTGAAAACGCCTGAACTCCCAGCATCTGATACACTTCACTGTTGTTATTTTCAACGAGTGCGTTCTTGATGTTTTGGGGCAGCTTAAGATTTTCAATAATCATACGCTGGGCAGAGGGAGCTTCCAAAGCTTCCCCGGAAGGATTTTCTTCCTGTTCCAAACCTATGGATTTTTTCATATTCTCTGAAATAGTCTGCTGAAGACCTGTATTTTCCTTTAAATACCCCGTTACCGAAGGTAAAGCGACCCGAACAATGGTCAAGGATAGAACCACCGCCAGCATTGATACGACCAACCGGATGAATCCTCTGTGATGGCCATAAAGGACCATACCCAAAAGATAAACCCCGGCTGCTACAGATAACCAGTTTTCCATATATAGCTTCGTCATAATTTATCTCCTAATGAATCAACTGGATATGAAAGCATATCCNNCTTTTGCTCCGAATACCAAACGGTTAATAGCGGATGCCACTCCATTTTCATCATTAGTATCCGTTATATAATCAGCAGCCGCATGGAGCTCTTTGCTTCCATTTTTCATAGCCACTCCAATTCCTGCCTTTTGGATCATGGAAAAATCATTTTCTCCATCTCCAATTGCCATGGTCTGCTTTCCGCTGAGCCCTAAATGGGAGGCGAGCCTTAAGATCGCCTCTCCCTTTGTCGCTCCGAGCGCATTGATCTCTAAATTGTTAGGTATGGAGGAGGTGACCAGAATATCCCCTCTCTTCTCCAATTCAGCTCTTAGTCTGGCACGTTCTTCCATATCCGGAAAAAACAGGTTGATCTTCTCCACAGGCTTGTGGTTCTTCTCCACAAACTCTATGATATTGGGATGGACATCCCTGGTNNCAACGGATTCCTGAAATGCCTTTTACTTCTTCTGGTATTCCATGTACTGTCCGGCCGGTGCACGGAACAATCCATATTCCTTTTTGAACACATTGGATGAGTGCCTTACGATTGACATCAGAAAGTTTCTTTTTACTGTCTAACAGGGTTCCATCCAAATCAATTGCAATGAGTTTAATATTCACGTTTAATACTCCAATTTAATAAATGAAATGTTCTTCTTTTAAAACAAGAAGGCCGTCTTTATCATATTTCGTGGAAAACAAACCTTTAATCCGTTTTCCAAGGGAAGGCTTTTCTGCTCGGTCAGCCGCTTCTTCTATCAGACTTTCTGCATTGGCCCTGTTGAGAGGTCGTCCATCTTCTTCCATGATCTCAATTCTTTCATACAGTGCCAGCATGCTTTTTCCGGTAATGCTGCAGTCAATCTCGTTGGCATAACGACAGGCATATTGGGCGAATTCGTCAATATCCATCTCTTCTCCCTGAAAGCCAGGACCTTCCTCGTCCCGGACAGACGGGCGGAATTCTTCACCCTCTTCACCCTCTTCATAGAAATCACTGTCTCCATATACACCATCTTCATAGACACTGTCCTTATAGGTGCCGTCTTCCTTTNNCTGCCAGGAATCATATTCATAATTATATTCCTGATTACCATAATCTCTGTGGGGCTCTTCTTTTAAGTCTTCCTCTTTAAATGCAGGGGCCAAGGGTTTATAAACAGGCTCCTTAACAACTCTAACCGGTCTTTCCTCCCGTACCGTTTCTCTCACAGAGAAAACCGGGGCTTCTTCTCCGCTTCCGATGCACTCAAATTTGCTTGCCAGTGCAGGATGCTCCCGGTGAAGGGTCTCCATTTGTTTTGGATTATCAATAAGAACCACGATCATTCCGCTTGTATCCTGGTCCATCAATTCATTTAATTCTTCCAACGCTACCCTGGTGAGATCCCCGGCTTCCTCAATGACAAGATCTTTTCCTGCCAGCCTGTCAGCGGATGCCAGTACTCCTCGCATGGATAGCTTGGAGCCGGTGATTTTTGCCACCGGATTCTTTACATTGTTTTCACTGTGAATCTGCTTTAAGGCTTCAACAGCCATTTGAAGTCCTTTTTCAGAAGTCCTTGCCTCTATCATTAAATGATTCTGAACCGGAATTTCTTCTGGCTCGTCTATCTCTCCTTCATACAGGTCTTCAAACTCCAGATTATCCTCATCTCCATAGCTCTGGAAGTTCTGGTTCCAGACCGGGACATCTTCCTCTCCTGAGGAAGGATTTAAAGCATCATATGACTGCTCTTCATCTTCTATTTCATAATAGGATTCATCCGTCTGGTCATAATCATTTTCTTCGTAGCCATAATCATCACCCGGCAAATCATCGGATTCATGAAAATCATCGTCTGTGACGGCGGATTGTCCACTGGCCTCATCCAACTCTTCATATTCCGCTTCACCGTCATAATATCCATCAATGTCGGTCTCTTCCATTCCAGGGCCTTCCGGTTCCTCTTCCTCAATAACAGGCTCCGAATGATACAAAAGAGATTCCTCTTCTACAGGCGCATTGATATCCCGGGGTCTTGGTATGGCAGTTAAAGGGCGGCCTACCCTCCGGATATCCTCCAGCACTCTCGTACGTTCCAGCCTGTGTTCTTCCAGCATAACGGGTTCTTCATAGGAGATTTTTGACATTTCTCTAGCCAATGTTTCCTGAACTGCAGCCTCCTGAAGCCTCGCTTCCAGATTGTCCTCCACAGGGTTCTCACTAAATGACATGTCTGGTTCCTGGGGGGCCTCTTGCTCTTCTTCATAGTATTCTTCTTCCGGCACCGGATCTCCCTTTTTACCGGAGCTGTATTCCTGCTCAACTGCCCGCAGCTTGGCTTCGTATTTGTCCCGGTTCTCCACAAGATCCATCTGGTAATTGGTCAGCGGTGCATACCGTATTTTTAAATCCATGGCCTTGTCCACATATTTTCCAAGACCAAACATCAGCATGATCCGGTCGCAGGTTTCCACGCAGCGGTCAGGCATGCCTGCAAGGCTATATAGTTCAGCCAGCTCATACAGCCATTTCTCATCCAACTCCACGCTGGTATAGGATTCCAGGGAATGGATGAGCTGCTGGGCCGGCGCTCCTTTTGCTTTTAAAATCATAAAGCGAAGAAGCTGCTGTCTGGGATCATCAGAAGCCAGGTCGCCAAATTCCTTATAATAGGCCTCCGCCTCTTCGATATTTCCCTCCTTGATCGCCAGCTCTGCCAGCTTATAAAGAAGACGTTTTCCGATGGGGGCACGCTCGAAAGCCTGGAGAAGAATCTCCTTGGCTTCCTGGTAATCCTCATTTTTCTCATAAACCACGGCCACCATGGAAAGCAGATTGGTGTTGCGGACTCTCTTCCAGTCTATTGTGTCGGCTATTTTCATGGCCGTATCATAGTCGTTTTTGCCGACCAGTTTTTTAATCTGTTCAACCTTTATATTAAACTCGTACTTATCCATTATTTGTCTCCTAATGAATCAGGCGGATATGCTTGCCTGTCCCGTTGATTCATAAACTCAAGGCTGAAAGATGTATTTTCAACCTTATATCTCCTAACAAGGCAATTGAGCTACAGTTCGACCCGTCCTTCCAGGGCCCGTAACAATGTTACCTCATCTATGTACTCTAAGTCTCCTCCAACGGGAACTCCGCTGGCTATACGGGTAACCCTGATTCCTGTCGGCTTGATCAGCTTGCTGATGTACATGGCTGTCGTCTCTCCCTCAAGACTGGAATTGGTTGCAATGATCACCTCTTCCACATCCCCCTGCAGTCTCTGCATCAGTTCCTTCAGTTTTATATCTCCAGGTCCAATTCCCAGCATAGGAGAGATAGCCCCATGCAGGACATGGTAAACGCCATCAAATTTTCCTGTCTTTTCATAAGCAGCCAAGTCCCTGGTGTCTTCCACTACCATAATTACCTTATGATTGCGTTTTTCGCTCTGACAGATGGGACATTTCTCCTGATCCGTCAGGGTAAAGCATTCCTTGCAGTAACGTACATTACGTTTTGCTTCTGTAATGGATAAAGCAAGACCTGCCACTTGTTCCTCCGGCATATTGATGATATGAAATGCCAGGCGCTGTGCAGATTTACTGCCAATGCCCGGAAGCCTGGACAGTTCTTCAATTAATCTGGTTATTTGACTGCTGTAGTAATTCATAATTTCTCTCCTAATGAATCAAGCGGATATGCTTTCATATCCAGTTAATTCACAAACTTAGTTGAAAGATGTTTTTCTTTCAATCTTTAGAACGGAAAGCCTCCGCCTAAACCGCCAAGGCCGCCGGTCAGCTTCGACATGGCGGAACTGCTGTCCTCTTCCATCTCGCGGAATGCTTCATTGGTAGCTGCCATAATCAAGTCCTCAAGCATCTCGATATCATCTGGATCCACAACTTCCTGGGATAATTTAACCGCAGTCACTTCCTTTTTTCCTGAAACAGTGACTGACACGGCTCCGCCGCCTGCTGCAGCTGTATATTCCTTTTCCTCCAGCGCCTTTGTTGTCTCTTCCATCTGACGCTGCATCTTCTGAGCCTGCTTCATTAAATTATTCATATTGCCAGGCATTGCGCCTGGAAAACCGCCACGTTTTGCCATGGTGTGTATCCTCCTGCTATATTTATGATTTTTTAATCTTCAATTGTTATATCCATTAAAATATTTTCTTTTAATTCTTCATCGCTGACATAAATGGTATCAATCCGTTCCCCTCCGCCCCGAAGCCTTGTCTTAAAGGCTATAGACTTCTGGTAATGGTTTTCCACATACCGTTCAATCTCTGCAACTGTTGCCTCCCTGCTTCCGATCATGTAGTTGCTCTGTTCGGAAAAGACTACGCAAAGACAGCTCTCTCCTGCAGGCTCTACAACTGTATCCCGGAAGCTGGCCCGGATAGGTCCTCCCTGTTCCCGAATGATCTTCCCCCATTCACTGCGGATCAGATTTAAATCCTCCAACTGGCCTTTGGGCAGAGCCACCCGCTCTGCTGGGGTTAATTCGTGGACAGGGGCATTACTGCCGTCGTTACCTTCCGTCGCTTTTAAGCCTTCCGGGGAAGCAATTCCCACGATACCGCTTTCCAGCTGCTTTTCTATATTGCTGATACGCTGAAGTATGGAATCCAGATTCTGTTCCATCTGGGGGCGGGTCAGCTTGATCAGGGCAACCTCAATCAGGACCCGTTTCTGAAACGCATAGCGAAGCTGATTGGACAGATCCGAAAACACCCGGATATACCGCAAAAGCGTATCATTGTCCACACGTTTGCTGTCCTCTTTTAACAAGTTTTGGTTCTCTGTTGACATATCAAGCAGATTTTCTGCATTGTCCACGGATTTTAATATTAGAAGGTTTCTTAAATACCAGATATAATCAATAACAAACTGGCCCAGTTCCCTTCCCTGGATCACCAGCTCCTCAAGACAAGTAATACAGTCTTTTGTCCGGTTTTCCACGACTGCCCGGAACATTGTTCCAAATACGGTGATGTCTACGGCTCCCAAAACTTCCAGGACATTGTCGTAGGTGAGAAGCTCTCCGTAATGAAATGCAATACACTGGTCCAGCAGGCTTAAGGCATCACGCAGTGCGCCGTCAGCCGCCTTGGCGATATAAGTAAGGGCACGGTCTTCCACCTGGATATGTTCTGCTTCTGTCAGCTCTTTTAAATGCTCTACAATGGTTTCCACCGTAATGCGCTTAAAATCATACCGCTGGCACCGTGACAGAACCGTCACCGGAATCTTATGGACTTCTGTAGTCGCCAGAATAAATATAACATAGGATGGAGGTTCTTCCAACGTCTTTAACAGTGCATTAAATGCTCCTGTTGAAAGCATATGAACCTCATCGATAATATAAACCCGATACTTACCTTCTGTGGGTGGATACTGAACTTCATCCCTAATCTCCCTGATATTCTCCACGCCATTATTTGACGCAGCGTCAATTTCAACCACGTTAAGGGATGCGCCTGCTGCGATGTTCTTACAGGTCTGGCATTCCCCGCAGGGACTTCCGTCCGCCGGGTGTTCGCAATTAACCGCTTTTGCAAAGATCTTGGCAATACTGGTCTTACCGGTTCCTCTTGTTCCGCAGAACAGATATGCATGCCCGATACGTTCCGATACTATCTGGTTTTTCAATGTTTGTACGATATGGTCCTGACCCTTTACATCCAAAAAGGAAGAAGGACGCCATTTCCGATACAATGCCGTATATGACATGCCTGTTGACTCCTTATTCGTCGCCGAAGCTAATGCCTATCATCTTGGCTTCCTTAACGATAGAGCTTTCCGGATCGACGGTTTTTAATTTTCCAGCTACATCGGCTAACGGAATCTTAACAATCTCATTGTTATTCACCGCTACCATATATCCGTATTCTTTGTTATTTATGAGCTTTGCTGCCTCAGCCCCAAGGCGGGTGGAAAGCACTCTGTCGTAGGGGCATGGATCGCCGCCTCTCTGCATATGGCCTGGTACGGTAACCCGCACTTCTTGTCCGGTGCGCTCCGTGATCTGGGCCCCGATCTCATATGCTACAGAAGGATAAACCACTCCGGTCTTCTTTTTTTCTTTTAATTCTTTTTTCGTCAGGCAGGCATCTTCCTTGGAAATTGCACCTTCTGCCACAGCAAGAATGGAAAATTTCTTACCGTTTTGGGCCCTGCTTTTTAATGCCTTGACCACGATATCCAGATCGTAAGGTATCTCCGGCAACAGGATAATATCAGCCCCGCCAGCCAGCCCCGCATACAGGGTGAGCCAGCCGACCTTGTGACCCATGACTTCCACGATAAAAACTCGTCCATGGGAAGCTGCCGTCGTATGGATGCAATCAATGGCATTGGTAGCCACATTGATAGCGCTCTGGAAACCAAAGGTAACATCGGTCCCCCACAAATCATTGTCAATGGTCTTGGGAAGGGATACAACATTCAGCCCCTCTTCCTGAAGGAGATTAGCCGTTTTCTGGCTCCCATTGCCGCCTAATACCACCAGACATTCCAGTTTCAGCTTTCTATAGGTGTGTTTCATGGCTTCCACTTTATTAAGACCGTTCTCGTCAGGTGTCCGCATAAGTTTAAACGGCTGTCTGGATGTACCAAGGATTGTTCCGCCCTTTGTCAGAATTCCGGAAAAATCTTCCGGCTTCATTACACGGTACTCTCCATAAATCAGCCCTTTGTAACCGTCCTCAAATCCAACAATCTCAATATCGCCGGCCATCCGGTACAGTGCCTTTGCTACGCCGCGCATGGTGGCATTCAGGCTCTGGCAGTCGCCTCCGCTTGTCAGCATTCCAATTCTTATCATGAAAGCACACCTCTTTTTTTGATTAGATTTGTCATTGGGAAATAGGTAGTATTATACCCATTTTATAATTATAATACAAAGGGGAATGTGGGGCAAGGGAAAACTTTATTTCATAAGAAATGTAAGAAAATATTAAAAATGGTAATTGCTAATTGCAAAAGACACCGCAGAACAGTTTCCTGCTCTCCGGCGTCTGATAATTCTTTATATTTTAATCCGTGCGTCTCACTTTGAACCGCTATCACAGGCGTTACCCTGGCAGTTAACTCGGTCCAGGCACCCTCANNCAGAAGGTTTCACTTAGTGCTGCTGCATTCCTGCCCTGACACAGTTCATGAAGATCTGTTGCGTAAGACCCAAACGTCATCGCCACTTACCAGGGGCAGCCCTACAATAGACAGCCCTGGGTGAGACATCACCCCTGCTAGAGCGGATTGCAGGTACAGGGCACCGCTATCTCCCCGGCTGCACGGAAACTTTATGACATGTATTGGTTTAATCGCACTTTAGTATACATGGAAACGGACGGGTTGTCAAGGAGTTGAGGAGGATTTATCATCCGGCTTCTTCTTGTTCCTTTCCCGAAGCTCTTTAAAAAAATCTTTCATCATTTGAGAACAATCTTCTCCCAGAACTCCTGTTTCTGTTTCAACCTGATGGTTAAAGCCCTCCTCGTGAAGCATATTAAGCACCGATCCCGCACAGCCTGCCTTTGCATTCATGCAGCCGATGACGACTCTGGGGATCCTTGCCTGGACAATGGCACCGGCGCACATGGGACAGGGTTCCAGGGTCACATACATGGTGCAGCCCTCAAGTCTCCAATCCCCTATTTTTCTGCAGGCCTTACGGATGGCGTTGATCTCCGCGTGGGATAAGACATTTTTATCAATGGTACGGCGGTTATATCCGCGGGCAATGATCTTATCTTCATAAACAATGATGCAGCCGATGGGGACCTCACCTATGGCGCCTGCCTTTTCTGCCTGTCTTATTGCTGCGCGCATATATTTCTCATCTGTTGTCATATTCGTTCCTCTTTGCTTAGCAATTTTATTGCCCGCGCTTTCCGGGCATATAGGGATATCTCCATGGGTATTTCAATATTATTGCCCATACTTTCCAGGCATATAGAAATACACGAAGGGATTGGTTTATATGCTTTTCAGGCATAAAAATATACCCGCAGGATGTTTACGTGTGGTATACTGTTGTATTATAACACGAAACAAAGGAATGGTGAAGGTATGAAACTATGCGGTCTTCAAAAAACAACGCTTCTGGATTTTCCCGGCCACGTGGCAGCCACGGTTTTTCTCGGCGGCTGCAATTTTCGCTGCCCCTTCTGCCATAACAGCGAACTGATCGGCAGCGAGGCAAAGTCCATGTTCAGTGAAGAGGAGATTTTAAGTTTTTTAAAGAAACGAAAAGGAATTTTAGAAGGAGTCTGCATTACAGGGGGAGAACCCACCCTGGCTGAGGATCTGGAACCCTTTATCCGGAAAATACGGGATCTGGGGTATCTCATTAAACTGGATACCAACGGCTATCGGCCGGAGGTCTTAAAAAAGCTGGTTTTAAGTGGACTTTTGGACTATGTGGCAATGGATATTAAAGCCGGCAGGGAAAATTACCCAAAGGCGGCGGGAATAAGGGACCTAAAGATGAAGGACATTGAGGAAAGCGTTGCTTTTCTCCTTAACGGAACCGTCCCTTTTGAATTCCGCACAACGGCAGTAAAGGGGATCCACAGCCTTCGGGATTTTATAGATATCGGCGAATGGCTGACAGGTTGTCCCCATTATTATCTGCAAAACTATGTGGACTCGGACCAGGTCCTATGTCCCGGCTTCCAGTCATTTTCAAAGGAAGAGCTGGATAAATTCTTAAACATCTTAAAGCCCTTGATTCCCAATGCCATGCTTAGGGGCGTTGAGGATTAATCAGGGTATGCCGACAGGGGGCTTAAATTAGCCCCCTAATTTTACATCGGTATACCAGAATCCAAACCGGCCGTCTTCCATTGGCTGCTCCTTGGACAGCACGAAATTCGGAAAACCGAACATGGAAGCCATATATCGCTCGTTGCTGTAATAATGCCCTGGAATTCCCAGAAGGTAACGAGGCTGCCCGCTTGGGTTCAATAGTTTTGCAAGGATTAAGTAACGGTAATTGTAGTATCCATGCAGAAGGAAGCTGTTATTGCCATAGACCCAGGCATCTCTTGGAAGAATACCGATATCCTGGGGCTTGATGGTCAGAATTTCACAGCCATCCTCATAATCAAATGCAAGAATCCTTGTATGTTCACGTTTCAACTTCTCCCAGATCATATGATGGGTGTTATCTTCCTGGATTTCATTTTGGCGAAGGCGCTCTAATTCATCAGGATTTCCCAGCTCTGGCCGTACCTCCTGATTGTCCATGCTTTCTTTTATTACAGCATCTGCCCGGTAACAAATGGTTTCACCAATCCCATCCTGGGCGCTGAAGGGATAAGGCTCACTGAATACAGCTTCCCTCTCCTGGACATCCACTGCTTCTCCAGCCTCTTGCTCGACTTCCATCTCCTGCATTTCACTGGGTATGTCTTCCTGTCCGTCATTTTGCCAATATCCAGGCACCTGCTCCACAGCTGACTGCATGGTACTATGTTGGATCTCCGGCTCCCAGGGTTGTATCGGCTCTCCATAATCCCCGGCTCTTAACTGCTCTGCGCCCGGCTCTTCCATGTACTGTAAGTCTTCCGCTGGTTCCTCCGTGTACACGCCGTCCTCATCTGGCTTCTCCGTGTACTGCAG
>DJBG01000140.1 GCA_002429965.1 Hungatella sp. UBA5982 | reverse complement strand
AGGCAGCATTTCCTTCTCTCTCACAATACCTACTGCCGCCTCTACCAACTGAAGATTCGTGTCAGCTATGGTTTCCCGGCTTAAAAACCTGCTGTCTTCAAATCCGATCCGCACCGTGGAGGCCCCCAGATCGAGCGCAGTTTTTATAATCTGGAAATCTGTCCGATGGGCATGGGTAATTCCCCACAGGATCTTCTCTTTCTCCGGAAAAAATTCATCCAATGCTACCAGCATGGACTTTAAGGTACGGTCCGTGGCCGGAGCCGCTCCCATATGTCCCAGCACAATGCTGAACAGAATTGGGTCTGCAAATTCATACTTCATGGACAAATCCTTTGCCGTTTTAATCATGCCGATCTCAAAAACTTCTATCTCCGGAGTTTTATGATTATTAAGAATCTGCTCCACGCAATAATAAACATCTTTAATAGGATTGATATAAACCTGATCTCCCAAATTCACAGAGCCTACATTCAGGGAGTTAGCTTCCACCCAGTCCGCATATACGGGTGTGCAGCGCTCTTTTATAGTTAAATCCGATACCCCTCCCGTAGATACCTGGATGACAATATCGCATTCCGAACGGATATACCGGACCGTTTCCTCCAACAGGGTTAAATCCGGTGTCAGCCGTCCATTCCCATCCCTTACATGCAGATGCACCATCCCGGCTCCTNNCATCCGCTGCGATCTTCCTGGGATCGATCAAAGTATCATCCGCTGCCACCGGTGCAACGGATATCACTATTTTTTTCATACAGCTCTCCTGTTTCTTTGTTATAGGGCCATTTGTTATAAGGTTCCTTTTGAAATAAGGGCTGCCTTCAGTGCCTTTGCTCCAAATCCCGGGCTGGAAAGCACGGTTTTCCCATTCATGTCAGCAATATAGCTTTCACAATACGCCATGGAGCCCTGGGCAAACAGGATCACATCCGCCTCTTTCGCTGCCTTTCCGGCATGCTCTGCCATCAAAACCTTAAACTGCTCCTGGTCCAGACCAAAAGCACCATCTACCAGCACCTCTATCATCTCCACATGCTTTCCCATTTCTCTTGCAACCCGTAAAACAGTTCTTTTGGTAGGCTCCAGTGTGGTAGGAAGTGTTGCCATCACTGCGATTTTCCTGCCCAGTCTGACCGCTTCCCTGCACATCTCTTCATCCACTCTCACTATGGGCACTCCCAGATATCCGGCGGCATCCTGCACGCAGTCGGCAACCTCGCCTACGGAAGAGCATAGGTTCAGAATTGCATCCGCTCCCTGCTCCACTGCCTTCATATACATCCCTATCAGCCTTGCTGCAGGTGCCGCTGTAACATAACCGTCTTTTCTCACCTCCGCCAGAATGGTGGGGTCCTGAAAGCTTATCAGCTCCGCTTCGCTGCCCAACTGTCCCATGACTTCTTTTTCCACAATTTCAACCAGCTCCGGCGTAGTGCTGGTATAAATCAAACCAATTTTCATAATGAATCCTTTCTATTATATCATTAACAGCTCTACCGCCTCCCGGAGCGTAGTCACCTCTCCCACATTCCCCGGAAAAATAACATATGGTAATTGGGGAAATTTACTTTCTTCTCCGATACGCCATACCGGAACTCCCGGACGGATCTGCCCCAGAACCTGGGCACATTTCACCCGGAGAGCTTTGGTTCCAATGTCACTGGAAGTAATTCCGCCTTTTGCTACGATAAATCCCGGTGTCACTTCCAGCTTCTCAACCAGGGACATTACAGCTTCCGATATCTTTAACGAACGAAGCAGCGCAGCTTCCTTTGTATCATTTTCTATGGAAAGCAGGCGGCGCTTTGTATAAACGACAACGGTTCTCCCTTCACGGACCGCATTTTCACACACAGACCGTATCCGTTCTGCCTCCCGTTCCAGCCTTCCAGCCACCAGCACCAGATCAGAATCCATTTCAATAAACTGAAGACCATCCGTCTTTTTTAATTCTTCCAACTGCATGGTGGTTTTCTCCGTATGAGAGCCAATCACCACAATTCCTGCCTCCCTTCCGGCCGCAGTTATCATCTCATCTCTGGTAAGAAGGGGTTTGTCGCTGATATTGCCAAACGCCTTTACAAAAGCCGCAGCCGTCCGGAAAATGTAATGCTTTCCCTTTCCCATGGCCCGGTAAAGAGCAATGCAAAAAACTCTAATATCATATTCATCCACCGCATTCACAATGATTTTCTGAAAACCCTTTACAGCAAGCAGCTGCTCTGTGATTTTATCAAGTTTCATTCCCCTTAAATCTTCCAATGAAATGCAGACAACGGAATCCGACCGAAACCTTCCCTCCGTCTTCTCTTCGATATATTCGGAGAGGTTGGAGGACTTATATCCAAACGTCTTATCCCTGGCAAATTCCGTTTCTCCGGCCGGAACCAGTTCAGACCCATATTTAACATAATGGACATTATCAATGGTAAAGCGTCCTCCTTCTGCAAAAAAAGGACACAAAATTTCTCCGTCCACCTTCCACGGGTTCTGCTCTTCTAAAGCCTCCTTCAATACTCCGGTCTCCAATGGATAATGACCGCGCAGAGTGGAATCCCCGCGGCTTACAATCAGATATTCCAGTCCCATCTCTTTTGCAGTCCGGTCTACCCGCTTTCCAATTTCCCAATGGGCCTTTGCCGTCTGCTCTACCGTAAATCCCCTTGAATTGGTCAGAATGAAAAATAATTTATTCTTTTCTTCAAAACCACGACCTATGCTTTCCAGAGACCAGTCCGTGTAAACGGATACTCCATGGACTGTTTGTATCCCTGTTGGATCATCATCCAAAACAACAATTTTCCTGGTATCAGCGTCGGCTTCTGCTGCCAGCAGATCATCCACCTTCCTCTTATCGTAACAGGGGTATGACTGTAATATCTCACTGCTTATTCTTTTTTCCATCTGTCTACTTCTCCATGCATATCTTTTTCTTCCTGTAACAGCAGCACAATATCCTTTGTCTCATCCCTGGCAGGCGGCGTTTCCGTAATTTCAGACTGCCCGCTTACGGTCTTAATATAGCTCTTCACTCCTGTCGCCGGACAAAACCAGAATACCTTCATCCGTTTTTCCTTATAATCTTCCAGGGACAGCTTTATTTCCCTTCCCGTATAAGAATAAGCCATCAAAAAGTCTTCTCCGGCAAACACACTGATCCGACCGTACTTTTCTCCCTGTTCGGACCGGAGCAGCTGCTGCGCCGGTTTCCCGTGAACGAAGCCGACCGACTCCATTAAATCTTTTAAATGCTTCATTTGTGAGCTTCCGGAATGATGCAAGCCGTCTTCCCATAAAAAATTTACGCCAAAGCTGCCGTCTTCCGATAAATCACGTTGAAACTGCATCACCGCATTATGCCCGTAAGTATGGCCTGCTGCCCCGGCAAACACATCCCAGTAGGCATAACGCCTGACATCCGCAGCCTGCCAATAAGGCTGGGCCTTATCATGAAGTCCCTGCAGAATCCATTCATAAGAAGGCTCACCGTCCAGAACAGGTTTCACAGGCAGCCTGGCATAGTCTCCTTCCACATAACGCCAGCAGTCTTCACCAAAACAGGTTTCTGACGGCCGGTTGTCATCCCATGATCCTAACTGATCCTGGTCATATCTTCTGTGTCCTGACTGGAACAGATTAAAATCCAGCCACGCTTCTTTGTGGAACCATTGGGAGGAATCCGTTCTCCCGAAGGGATGATAAGTAACCAGGCGGTCTGGCTCATCTTTTTTCATCATTTTTCCCATGGTACAGAAAAGCTCATGATTGACATCGCCTCTCACATCGCCGCCCACGATCCAGATCAGATTTGGGCAGTGGTGATAACGGTCCAGCACGAATTTCATGAAGCTCTTTAGGTTCCCCATATTTAAGGATCCGTCTTTTACAATATTACTTCCCCATACCGGCAGAATTCCCAGATATAATCCCAGCTCTCCTGCCATTTCCATTACCCGGTCAATATGGCTCCAAAAGGTTCCGTAAGTGTTGATTTTGGAGAAGTCCCCATCCATCAGCGCCGTATCTCCCGCCAGATTCCTTTGGTCTGCCGCATGCAGAAAGTCTGCCAAAATCACATTATATCCTTTTTCCTTTCGGTTTCTCAAATACCGGTATGTCTCCTCCAAGGTCAGCCGTTGAAACATGAGCCAGGCGGTATCGGCCAGCCAGAAAAAAGGCGTGTCCCCATTGGTAAAATACCGTTTGTTTTCATGCACCCTCAGTATCCCACTCTCCCAGGGTTTCTTATCCATGCTCTTTCTCCTTTTCCAAGTCAGCCAACATGTTCAGCGCCAGGAGGTTCCAGTTTATAAACCCACCGTTTACCACCGGTTCTCCGTTAATCGGATTGTAATATTCATGCATACAACCCGTCTTTTCCAGATCCATGCCCAGAAGCTTTAAAGAATTACGGCAGATTTCTTCTGCCTCTTCCCGGTATCCATAAGAGAGCATGGCCTGAAACACCACATAATTGGCTACCAGCCACACGGGGCCAAGCCAATTGGAGGGATTATTGGTCGCTTCAAGATTAAACATCTTCTCATCCTTGGCTAAAGTGGCGATTCCAAAACTGCTGTGAAATGTATTCTCATCATGATAATGACTGACCAGGCTCTCCGCCTGTTCCTCTGTTGCAAAACCGGCATACATGGGAATAAATCCGGACCATACCCTTATTTTAATGGGAAGGGTCTTCCAGAACACCCCAAGGCCTTCATGGAACCAGTCAAATTTTCTGGTCCTGATATCCACGTCCACAGAATAGAAGAACCGGTCCCTTTTATCCCAGCACTCCTCCTGTATGGTCTGTATCAGGGCTTTCGCCCGGTTCTCCCACTCCAGGGCCTCACCGCTTATTCCGGCATTTTTCAGAACACACCCGTATGCCTGCATTTCCAGAACCATAAATGAATTCAGATATATATTTGCTGTGGAAAATTTCGGACGTCCGAAGGAAGCGGGATCATTGTCCATTCCTATCATAATGTCATCGCACCAGACAAACAGCCCTTTTTCTTCCATGAAATAATTTCGGTAATAGCAGTCAAAATATGCTTTCAGTCCGTCTAAATACTCCCTCGTCCAGGTATAGTCACCCTGGAATTCACTGATCAGACGCATCTGCTGGCAAAGAAACGGCTTATGCATGTTCATCAGCACGCCTTCCTTATGCTTTATGTTTAAATAGGGCTCCGGCCACCGGTCAACCTCGATCATCATGGGAATATAGCCATCCTCCAGCTGATGATCCATAAAATTCCTCACATTTCCTCTGGCATGGACCAGAATCTTTTCCTGCAGCTCCTCAGAAAAAGAATCCATGATACCGAATAATCCGTAAACCGACCAGTAGGTATCCCAGTCCCATACATTTCCGTCATAGACACTGCCCGGATCAATAAAGGGATGGCGGATAAATGCATGAGGCTCTTTTAAAAGCCCTTTCACATGTCCTGTCACATAATCTTTTATCTCCTGCGCATAACGCATGCTTTCCTGATCCATCATCCCGCTTATCCTTTCACCGCTCCTGCTGTCATCCCTTCAATTACCCTTTTATTCAGAATCATATATAAGATCAGCATAGGGATCACACACATAGACACGGAAGCAAAAATCGCTCCCCAGTTTTTCGCTCCAAATTCATTCTGAAAATACAGAAGACCGGTTTGAACCGTCTTCAGCTTTTGGTCACTGATAAATGTCATGGAAAAAATCAGATCATTCCATTTAAAGAAGAACTGCAATACTAAAACTGTAACAATGGCATTCTTCATCAGCGGTACAACCACATACCACATTAATTTGTAGATTCCGCATCCATCAATCACCGCCGCTTCCATAATCTCATCCGGAAACGACCGGAGATAACCGGTAGTCAGCAGAGTCGACAGAGACAAGCCGAAAGCTGTGTATGTAATGATCAGGCAGAGCCTGCTGTTTAAAAGACCCATGCCGGAATAGATCTGGAATAACGGAATCAGGGCAGTTGCCACCGGAATCATGATGCCAAATTCAAAATATTTTCCAACGAATCCCTTAAGCTTCCATCTCATCTTTGTCACCGCAAAACTGACAGTTACCGTAAACAGTACAATAAAGAATAAGGAAACCACCGTACATATGAAGCTGTTTTTAAAAAAAATGTCCATATTTCCTCTTGTCCACGCCTCTATGTAATTCTGGATATAGAAGCCCGAGTTTAACGCATATGCCGGCTTGCTTGTCCACTCGCTCTGCTGTTTTAAGGAAGCGGTCAGCATCCAGAACAGCGGATATACTTCGATTACCACAAGACAAATAATGACTAATTTAATTGCAATTGATTTAAATCCTTTTTTCATGTTCGACCTTCCTCCTATTCTTTTACATCAAACTTGCGGATGATGGACGATCCAAGCACGCACAGCATGAATATGAACAGCGCAACCACACTTCCGTATCCCACCTTGTTATAGGTGAANNCATGGACAGAGATCTTGTGGCCGCTCCCGGTCCTCCGTTAGTCAGTGCGGTCGCGGATTCAAACATTTTCACCGTTCCTGAAAAACTGAAGATCAGGCAGGTGATGATCATTGCATGCAGCAAAGGGGCCAGAATATGACGAAACAGCTGCAGGCCGCCTGCTCCGTCAATTTTTGCCGCTTCGATTACGTCTCCCGGAATATCCAAAAGCGCCCCATAGAAGATAACGGCATAAAATCCCATGGCCACCCAGATATCCATCACGCATAAGCTACCCAGGGCCGTAGAAGCCTGGCCGATCCAGGGCTGTACCAGACCGGTCAGTCNNACCAAGCATAACAATGGATATGTATTTCAAATTGACAGCCAAAGACGCTTTAAAATTGCTGTCTCCGAACAGACGCAGGAAGTTGTCAAACCCGCAGAACTCCCATTTCAGCCCCGGAGATCCAGAATAAAACGAATAATACAAAGACCATATTACCGGCAGAATGACTATGACAGAATAGACGATAAATGCAGGTAATACGAAAATTGCAATTGCCGTTTTATTTTCCAATACCTTTTTCATAGAAAAACCTCCAATCCCTTTCCATTTGACGCTCCCGCATATCAAGCAGATCTTAGCAATCCGCTTCGCTGCTGGATTCGGTTAAAAAACGGGGTGCTGGATTCCTTTTCAGAACTTCACAGCACCCCGCATCTCATCTTACGGCTTAACAGTCCATCAGACTTATAGAAATTAAATTCTTACTACTGGCTCATATCCCAGGCTTCCTGAATGGACTTCATGTAATCCTCTGCCGATAATTCACCGGTTAACAAGGTCTGGATTCCGTCTTTTGCCACATTCTGAACTTCATTGCCCATGGTTGCTTCAAACCATGTAAAAGCACTTTCCGCACTGTTGATGGTATCAAGGACCATTTGTGTATAACCACTGGCACCTTCTGCAGAAACCGTATAATTATATCCCTTTACGCTCCCCTGCAGCTCCATGGCCAGATCACCCATATTTTCTGCGAAATATTTTATAAACCATCCGGTTGCCTCATCATAATTCTTCTGGCTGAAGGAAAGGATATTGCCGCAGTTCATAGAATAACTGCCTTCATCGCTGACGTAAGGATCTACAACCGGCACGTTGAAGAATCCGATTCCATCTTCTCCGGTCAAATTCTGGGAAGCATCATTTAAATTGCTTGTAAACCATGAACCGTTATAGAATACGGCTGCCTGTCCGGTCATGAGCATGGAGCCTGCGGTGTTCATGTCTACGGTATTGACACCTTCACCAAAATACCCTGCATTTGCCCAATCCTGCATTTTCTGGGCGGCTTTCACATAATCTTCATCCGTATATTTTGAAATTCCTTCGTCTGCTTTTGCCATGGCCTCAGGTCCGGCAATTCTCACAAGATAAGAATTTAAAAGACGGGTTGCTCCCCATTTATCTGCCGCACCGCATGCAATCGGCTGGATTCCCGCATCCTTCAGCTTTGCAAGCACAGACTCGAACTCATCCCATGTTTTCGGAACCTGGCAGCCTGCCTGTTCGAATAAAGCCTTGTTATACCAGAATCCTTCCACATTCATTCCAAGAGGCAGATCATAAATATCATCCGTTCCTGATAAACTTTTCAAAAGAGAGACTGCCGATGGATTCAATGAGTCTTCACAGTTAAAATCCTTCAGCACCTTTGAAACATTTACCAGCTTCCCTGCTTCGATCAGATCTACGATCGGTTTTCCTGATTCGTACACGAACATATCCGGCAGATCATTGGAAGCAACCAGCGTAGCCACTTTCTGTCTTAGGTTATCGGAAGACACCACTTCATAATCCCATGTGAAGTTAGGATTTACCTCTTTCTGGTATTTCTCACAGAGAGCCTTGATCAGCACGCCATTATCATTGTCTTCCGCCCAGATCGATAAAATTTTCATGTTCTTTGTAAGCTTGGGGTCTTCCGCTGCGCTGGGTTTTACTGAATCCGCCCCTGCAGCAGGTTCTGTTCCCGCTGCGGATTCCGTTTTTGCTGCGGATTCCGTTTCTGCCCCAGCCTGTCCGCCGCCATCGGATGCCTGTTTGTTTCCGCAGCCGGTCAATAAGGTTGTCATCATGGCTGCAGCCAGGATTCCTGCTAAAACTTTTCTCTTCATTTTCTACCTCCCACATGTTTCATAGTTTCTTGTTTGATAGATACATTTTAACAAGGAACTTCCGCATATACTAGTCAGTCATTTCTTTGTTTTTGTACACTTTTTATATAATAATTATAATTTGCTATTTTATTATTGTGCATTTAATCCCTTCTTCTGGTATGCCCCTTATATTCATTCGGCGTTATACCCTGATATTTCTTGAATATCTCACAAAAATACCGGTAATTATAATATCCCACCTTTTCACTGACGTCCATCACCTTCATGCCCTCATCCAGAAGCTCTTTTGCTTTTTTAATCCTTAGGTCCGTCAAATATTTAACATAGCTCATGCCCACTTCATTGCGGAATAAAATGCTTAAATAAGCCGGATTCATGTTTACCAGCATGGCCAGCTCATTTAAGCCGATATTATCCGCATATTTCTCATCGATAAACTGCAGAAGCTTCTGAATGACACGGTGACTGCTTCCCACCTTTTTTCCAAGAAAAAGCTCGTTCATCTTACGGATGAGGGACAGGCAATACAGCCTGCATTCCTCCTCCCCATGGAGTTTTTCCACATCATGATGCGTAATCTGGCAGACAGCATCCGGGTTTGTTTCCTTAAAAATCTGGACCAGCATGGACATGATCTTATATATCTCCTGTTTATACTGCTCAAAATCAGGGACCGTCTCTCTCATCACCCGTAAGATTCCTTCCATTCCTTCTTCCAGCCCTTCCGCTTTTCCAATAAGCACCATATCCACAACACGGTCTGTCTCACGTATGATCCGGTTATATGCATATTGGGGCGGATTGCTCCTTTTTTCCACTTCCTGCAGTACTTCCTCAATTTTCTGTATGGTAACCGGCTTATCAATATAATTCACCACGCCCAGGGTAATGGCCCGCCTGGCATATTCAAATTCTGTATAACCGCTGATCACCACATAACTGGCTTCCGGCAGAAATTCCTTGCAGCTTTCGATCAGGGAAAGCCCGTCCAACCCGGGCATCCTGATATCTGTAATGACAATGTCCGGCTTCTGCTCCTGTATGACGTCAAGAGCGTCGATTCCATTGTAGGCATATCCCACCACCTCGCACTGCAGCTTCTGCCGTTCCAGAATCGCTTTGATCCCCTCAACCACGATATATTCATCATCTGCAACCACCATTCGATACATCTGTTATTCCCCCTCTTTTTCTGCATGAAGCGGTNNAGCGGTACTCTTACAGTGACCTCAGTTCCCGCTCCCGCCTCACTTTCAAAACAGATACCTGCCTTATCCCCATAGAACAAAGACAGCCTCTCCCTTATATTCTTTACTCCGTAGCCTTCATCCAAAAGGTTCATGTCCACAATTCCCACCCCATTATCCTTGATTTTAAATACCATAACTTCCCCATCAAGGCAGCCGGATAAGCGGATGCTGCACCCACCGCCAAGCTTCGGCTCCAACCCGTGATACACCGCATTTTCCACTACCGGCTGCAGAATAAACGTAAGGATTTTCCGGCTGATCAGGGATTCCTCTATCTCAATCTTCAGTTCAAAACGGTTGTGGTAACGCATGTTCTGAAGCTTCATATACGCTTTTATTTTTTCAATCTCAGCTCCGACCTCAATCAGCTTTTCTCCTCTGTTCAAACTCAGCTTAAACGTATCCGAAAGTGCAAGCACCATATCTGCAATCTCATCCGCATGCTCAATTACCGCCATAAAATAAAGGGAATCCAAGGTGTTGTACAAAAAATGAGGGTTGATCTGCGACTGCAGAAGTAAAAGCTCCGCCTCCTTTTCCTTGATTTCAGAATGGAGGAGTTTTTCATGCAGGTCCAGATTATTGTTTACCGTGTTCTTAAACTGGGTGCCGATCTTTCCTATTTCCGTTTCGTCAAACTCCTCTTCAATACGGAATGTTCCTTTACTGACCACGTCAATATTCTTTTTCAGCTGTTCCAGAGGGAATGTGATGACCTTGGAAATCCCGTTGACAAACAGGCAGCAGATAATCAGCATGGCCATACATACCAGCACTGAAATCCAGGCGATATAATTGCTGTCACGGCTTAATTCCTCTCTGGCAATTACATTGACTACTTCCCAGTCACCCTTTTCATTGTGCACTTCACTGAATAAATATTTGCCCGTCTCTCCTGAAATATAATTCTCCAGAACCTCCTGTTTCACGTCCGTTCCTCCGTGAAAGTAGACGAGATTCCAGTCAGGCCTGCCTACAGACCGGCTCGCATTTTTATCAAAAATCATATACCGGTTGGTCACATATCCCTCATCCCCTTTTCCAAACGCGGAAAGGAACATGCTTTTTTTAATGTTAAAGACCACATACCCCATGTCTTCCCCATTTTCCGTATTTTTTAAGGCTTTCACCATGGAAAATGTTTCATTGTTATCATCAAACAGCACATTGTACCCGTAAAATACTTCTTTCCCCATTTCCCGGTCCGCCACCGCAACCCAGTCCATAGCTAAAATGTCTTCATCCTTATGATACTTAAGCATCTTACCGTTCTGCAGGGTCAGCTTGCTGTAAAAATAGATATTTCCCTTTTTATGAATGGCTACCGCACTTTGAATGTATTTATTCTGCTCAGCCAAATCACTAAGCGTATGATTTAAAACAACATCATCGCGGCTGGAAAAATAAGTGCTTTTCTTTTGTTTCTTCATCATAATTTTTTTAAAATTCTGATTGTTAAGCAGGGTCCTGGAAAGGTCGACCAGATTCTGCAGCTGAATGTCAATGATGCTGCCGGACACTTCTAAATTGTGCCTGTGGGAATTCTGGTAATTGCGCTCCATGGTCCTTTTTGAAAAAGTAAAGGTTATGCAGCCAACCAAAGCCACTGCCAGGATTAAGCAAATCAGCATAGAAATCAAAATCTGATTCTTGATGCTTCTCTTTTTCCACATTTCCTCCAACCATAATTTCCACCGTTTCATAATTCCCCTCTCCGCTTGCTATGCAAAAATAAGGAAGAACCATAAATCCGGTGCTCCCTTATTTCTCTTTTCTAATGCCTATCCTTACACAATGACCTTAAAACCATTCTGCGCTATGATTATCTCCTGCAGAAGCTCCTCTTTCGTCAGAAAATCCGATTTTCCTGTCGGAATACAGACAGTTTTCTCCTGTCCGGAAAAATTAAACAGGAAATAGATCTGTTTTCCCTGCCAGATCCTGCTTATCACCTGAACTCCTTCCGGAGCTTCTATCTCATCCTTCCAATTGCAGATAGGGCCTAACAGTGACTTAAAAAGTGCCCTCCATGCCGGATCTTCAAGATCCGTTCCCACATAATAAGCCGTTCCCTCCCCATAGGAATGTTGGGAAATCACCATAGAGTCCTTCTTATAAGTATCCTTGTAGGACCCAAGGAGTTTTGCATCCCCTGCCAGCAGCTCGCTCCATGCTTTGTCCCTTGTTTCCACCTCATCTTCCTCAGATGCCAGACGGATGCCTAACTTGGTCCGGTTGCTGTCAAACACCGGCTCAACCTCCTGTACCGTAACTCCGAATACCTCGTCAAGATGGGCCGGAAGAGGTATGGTATACCCCAGGTTATCCTCATTTTTAACACCGGTCAAAAAGGTGGCGATCAAAATTCCGCCCTGTTTTACATATTCCCGGAGCCTCTTTGCCGTCTCCTTTTTCAGAACAAAGGATGCCGGTAGCACCAATGCCTTGTACGACAGGAAATCACGTTCAAGGGAAATCACATCGGAATGAATCCCAATACGCTCTAAATTATAATACAGCTTCCCGGCAAATTCCATATAAGAAAATTCAGGCTTATTGACCGGCTTAATTTTCAGGGCCCAATGGCTGTCATAATCCAACAGAATCCCTACTTCCGAGCAGAAAGAGGTTTCTTTTAAGGGTTCCAGCTGTTTTAACAGGTTGGCTGTTTCCTGCATTTCATAATACCGCCTTCTGGGAATCCCGTGTAAATCAACGATCGCATAGTTTAACTGCTCTGCCCCCGCCGGAAAGCTGCGGAACTGATAGTGCAAAAGTAAACCGGCTCCATTGGCAAATGCCTGAACCACCGCCTGCTTCAATGCACCGGGTCCGGGCTGCAGCCGTCCCGTCCCACTCAGCCTGTGGCCACCGCCGGACATAAATTCCATGACCCAGAACGGTAGGTCAGGCTTCACTCCTCTGCCAAATGCATACGGGAAGGAATCCACCCAGGCATCCCGTAGATTGGGATAATAATCAAAGGCATAGCAATCTAAGTTTTCAAAGCCTTTAAAATAATCAATGCTGTTGGTCACAAGTCCCGTTCCATTGGTAGTTACCGGATAGGAAGTAAAAGCCTTCAGGATATCCGCCTGAATGTTTTGAAATTCGATCTGGCTTTCACTGGAAAACCGTTCGAACTCCAGACGGACCGTGGGGTTTTCATAAAAGTCCCGTATCTGGATCTGCGCCCCCGGCTCAATGGCATTGACCGGTGGGTTGATCTGTTCAAAGGACCGGTACTCCTGGGACCAGAAGATGGCTCCGTTTTTCCTGTTAAAGGTTTCAATCCCTCCGTATTTCTGCTCCAGCCAATCCTGAAACTTCTTCCGGCAGTTTTCGCAGGTACATCTGCCCGTTCCTTCCTGGGCCAGTTCATTGTCAATCTGGAACCCTGCCACATGAGGATTCCTGCCATAATGCTTCCCTATGGCTTTTGCGATGCCGGCACAGGCCTTCCTGTACGTTTCATGATTATAGCATCCATGTCTTCTACCTCCGAAAGGACGGCAAATCCTCCTGTTATCCTGATATAACATATCCGGCCAGGCTTCCACCATCCACGCCGGGGGACATGCCGTAGGAGTTCCTACGATCGTACGGATGCCTGCCTGCCCCAGTTCCTCAATCACCGGGTCCAGCCAGGAAAAGTCATATTNNCTCGGGTTCCATCCGGCACCAGGAAAATTCTCCCATTCGGACCGTATTGATTCCCGCTTCCTTTATCAGCTTTAAATCCCATTTAAGCTCTTCATTGCTTTTATGTTCCGGGTAATAGGATACTCCATATAACATTGACCTGCCTCCTCATCCTTGCTTTTCACTGCCAAATCTGTTTCTGACTACGGGCATCCAGATACGCATCTCATTTAACCCGCGGTTATCCCAGGCAAAATAAGGAATCATGCGCACCGGGACCGGTTCATAACCTTCCTCAGAGTAATCCTGGTAAAGGGAATTTCTGTCATATTCCGGTCCATGTAATTTCTTCAAAAACGTA
>DJBG01000005.1 GCA_002429965.1 Hungatella sp. UBA5982 | reverse complement strand
GCCAACGTACAGTCAAAACCGATGTAAAGAAAATAAAAGAAGAATTAAAATCTACAGGGTGCATGATACATGCAAAGGCTGGAAAAGGTCTGTGGCTTTCTTATGATGAAGACGGAAGAAAATTTTTAGACAATCTGCTGCTGAATCAGCGGAATCTGTCTTCTTTTATTCCCGAGGTACGAAAATATTATATTGCACTGCAGCTTCTTGACAGTGATGATTTCGTTTCAATGGAATCTATATCCCACTCCTTATACGTCAGTAAGGGGACTATTGTCAACGATATAAAAAAGCTGGAAATATTTCTTGAAAAGCAAGGCCTGGAGCTTGAGAAAAAAGTGAAATACGGGGTCAGGATTCACGGAGAAGAAAACCGATTAAGGATAGCAAAGGCAAATGTGATCCGCTCCATTATTGTGGCTCAGGGAAATGAAGCTTCCTTAAAGCTTCAGCCCTTTTTTGAGGGAATTGATTTAAAGAGCATTAATGAAATCCTGCAGCAGAGTGAAGAAAAATTTGGTTTTGTATTAACCGATACATCCTATTCCGAAATGCTGACCAACCTGTCAATTATTGTTAAAAGATTGTTCCGCAGGAAGACCTGTTTCATTGATGAGGAAAAGCTTCAGGAATACAGGGAAAAAGATGAATGGACGATCTGTGAATTCATGGCCAGGAAATTACTGGATACTTTCGGTGTTGAACTGTCAAATGGGGATATAACATATATTTACATGAATCTGACCGCCGCAAAATTATTAAGAGAGGCTTTGGTCTATTCGCAGGAACCTTTGTGCCTGAGAGAGACCTCTCCTCAGACGCTTGATACATGGGAGCGGATCGTAGGGCAAGTCGGCGAGATGTATGAGGAGAATCTTCTCACCGATAGCATGTTTAAAAGTGCGCTTTTCGTTCATCTGAATGCCATGTTTAACCGTCTGAAAAATAAAATTCATATGGAAAATCCTTTAAAAAGCATGATAAAGGAAGAGCTTGCATATGAATTCGAGGTTGCGGCATACATGGCAGGGCTGCTATATGCAGAGTACAATATCGAATTAGGGGAGAATGAAATATGCGATATTGCACTTTATATCGGAGCCAGCCTTGAAAGAGAAAAAGCCCAGCGCAAAATAGAGCAGCCCAGGGTGACCATTGTATGCGGTACCGGAATGGGCACCTCCCAATTTGTGGTAGCAAAATTAAAATTATTTTTTCCTGACATGATCATTAATAAGATCATTCCGGTGTCAAGAACCGAAAAAATCTTAGACAGTCAGGGACTAAATTTTGTTATTTCTACGGTACCGTTAAAATGCGAGGGCATTGAGGTCNNCATCAATGTCTCTCCTTTGTTAAATGAAAATGACATAAGCAAAATCAAGGCCGCCATCAATCCCGGCCATATAAAAGCTGAAAAGGCGGCAATCGGCAGATATGCCAACCTGTTTCACCTAATGAATACCAGAATATCGATTCTGAAATGCGACTGCCGTTCAAAAGAAGAAGCCATCCGCCTTTTGGGAGGAAGGCTGTACCACGAGGGCTATGTTGATGAAGGTTTTATTGACTCCGTATTCGTAAGAGAAGACCTTGCACCCACATCTATCGGATATACTTTTGCAATCCCTCATGCTTATGAAGGGCATGTCAAAAAACAGGGGATTGGTCTGATGACATTAAAGCATCCGGTCATCTGGGATAACGAAGAAAAGGTCCAGATCATCCTGATGCTGTCCATAGATGTGAAATTAAAAGAATCCTTTAAGGTGATATTTAATGAGCTTGCCAATATTACAAAAGACATGATGGCAGTAGATCAGATATTGAACGCGGATAAATTCAGCGATATTTCAAAGATATTTAAATAAAATATATCATTTAGAATACATTCGAGGTAAAATTTATGGATGTTTTAAAGAAGCGATGGGGATATCTGACGATAGCAGTTCTCATCCTGCTTTTTATGGGAATTGGATACGCATTTTCCTTATTTGTGGTACCGATTGAAAAGGATCTGGGCCTTACAAGAGCGGATACTTCCTTTGTATTCACTCTATGCTTTATATTCTTTGCGCTCGGATCCCTGATAACCGGTTTTTTAGTTCAAAAAATACCGCCAGCGGTCCTGCTAAGGACCGCGGCAGTTATGTTTGCCATAGGCTTCTATACTTCCGCACAGGCAGACAGACTGTGGCAGTTATATCTTACATACAGCATATGCTGCGGCCTGTCCATTGGAATTTCATATAATATAATGATCAGTCTTCTACCACTATATTTTCATGATAAAATAGGCCTGGCTACCGGGGCACTCCTCATGGGATTTGCTATGAGCACAACTGTATTGGGCCCCATCTGCGGGATCGGCCTGTCGACCATAGGCTGGAAAGGCGTATTTGTAATCCTCGGAATCCTTGGAGGGATAGTCCTTCTCACCGGAAGTGTGGTAATCCATACACCGACTGATGATCAAATGAGCCATTTGCCTGAAGGAAACAAAAAAATAAACACTGTTACAGAGCTTCCTCCATCAGGAATATTAAAAACAAAATCATATTACGTATTCGTCATAATATATATTTCCATTGGTGGAGTCGGCATGGCCCTCATCAATCATGCGGCAATGACGCTTCAGGAGGACCTAAATCAAAGTCTCTCCCTAAGCACCCTGATCGTCAGTTTTGTATGCCTTTTCAATGGAATTGGGCGGATCTTCTGGGGAATTGCTTATGACCGGACGGGAGGTGCGGCCGCTTTAAGGAAATTGGGAATTATATTAATTGCAGCAATGGCGGCAATTTTACTGTCATTATTATTAAAAAAGCCTTTGTTATTCATCGCTGGCACTGGTGCGGCCCTGTTCTGCTATGGTGGAAGCTCCAGCCTGGCTCCCATCATTGTGAGAGCGCTGTTCGGAGATAAGTATTTCTCCAAAAATTTTGCAGTTACAAACATAGGAACCATGATACTATCTAC
>DJBG01000118.1 GCA_002429965.1 Hungatella sp. UBA5982 | reverse complement strand
CTGGTTAAATATGTAGCTGACCCGGAGTCTCAGCTGCCGGCCATCACCTACTGGCTGTTAGGAAGTATGGCCGGAATCACCTACAAGAGTCTGGCTATCGGGGGTCCCTTGATCTGCGGAGGGATTCTGATGATCTATCTGCTGCGTTGGCGGCTGAATATCCTGTCAATGTCTGAGGATGAAGCAAGGTCCATGGGAATTGACTTAAAAAAGCTTCGTATTTTCATTATTCTGGCAGCAGCATTGATTACGGCCTCTTGTGCCTCCATGTGCGGACGGATTGAGTGGGTGGGGCTGTTAATTCCTCATGGGGTCCGGATGCTGTTTGGAAGCAATAACGAACGGGTCATTCCGGCCAGCATCAGCCTGGGTGCAGTATTTATGCTGGTTATGGATACGACTGCCAGAGCGGCAACGACTGCTGAAATCCCCTTATCAATCCTGACTGCAGTCATCGGAGCACCGGTATTTATTCTATTGCTGAGAAAGACAGGAGGAGGATGGCTGTGATTTTTGAAGTAAAGGAAGGATGTTTTGGATATAAGGCAGGGGAAGAAATTTTAAAAGAAATCACATTCCGGCTTCAAGATGGAGAGGTACTGGCAATCCTGGGGCCTAACGGTGTAGGAAAAACCACACTGCTTCGCAATATGATGGGATTGCTGAAATGGAAATCAGGCGGAAGCTATCTGGATGGAACATGTTTGGCAGAAATGTCTGTAAAAGATGTCTGGCAGACCATTGCCTATGTCCCCCAGGCAAAAGCATCCCTTTTTTCCTATACGGTGGAAGAGATGGTTTTACTGGGACGCAGTGCCCATATCGGAAATTTCAGCCGTCCGAAAAAGGCAGATGTAGAAATTGCCGATGAAGCGATCGGGAGCGTTGGAATTGATTATTTAAGAGGGAAGCTGGTGAGCCGGATCAGCGGCGGAGAGCTGCAGATGGTTNNTTTAATTGCCCGGGCCCTGACTGCGAAACCCCGGATGCTGGTGCTGGATGAGCCGGAGAGCAATTTAGACTTTAGAAACCAGCTGATTATTCTGGATACGATCCGCCGTCTGGCGGATGAAAAGAACATATCCTGTATTTTTAATACCCACTATCCGGCACATGCATTGAAGATATCCGATAAGGCATTGATTTTAAACCGCAGCGGAAAAAGCATATTTGGTAAAGTGGATGAAGTGGTAACAAAAGAACATATGGAAGAGGCATTTGGAGTAAAGGTGCTTATCAATGAAATAGAAGAAGAAGGGCATCGCTTTAAATCCGTAACAGCTCTTGCGTTAACCTGACGCACGGAGGCGNNTAAATTATGTTATAATACAAAACAAGAAGAAAATTGGAAGATTTTAACAAGGAGGGAACATGGCTTGATCAAATATTTGGTAAACAGATACAGAGGATGGGGAATTGCCAAAAAGACATTGATCATCCTGCTTTTTGTCTCAATCGTCCCTGTCATGGTAATTGAAATCATAACCTGCGTCATTGCGGCCAACACCATAAAAAAGCAGATGGATATTCTGGTGGAAAGCAACATGAAATTATCCCAGAAAGGGCTGGAAGATTTCTTTTCCGAATATGACAGCATCATCATGTCCATTTATACGGAAAATGAATATGCCTTAAAGCTGGAAAAGCTGAATGTATGGGATTCCAGGAATTATTATCTGTTAAAGAAGCAGCTGGAAGATGATCTGGAAAATATCTCATATCTTCATCCGGAGATATTAGGGATCGCGGTGGTGACACAGAAAAAGGAATGCATCCTGTATGATTCCATCACCAACAGCACCATGGACAGCTACTGCTTTCCGGAAAAGGATAAAAGCTGGCTGGAGGTGACCGATGAGACCTTTCATAACACCCAGACCGTTTATTCCCGTGTCATAAACCGGGAGGCGGCAAACGGTACAAAAAGAAATATCATCTATCTGGGACACCGGATCGCGGATATTAATAATTACAGGCAAGGTACGGTTGGAAGCATTCTGATCTGCCTTGACGAAACCAATATACGGCAAACCTATTCCCAGGAAAATGAAAATGAAATCAATGTATCCTTTCTTTGCGATTCCAATGGCAGCATCGTTTCCAGTACCAGGACGGATTTAATTGGGACAGGCATCTTTGAAGAATGGGATGACAGCAGAGAGGAACTGTTTACCCAGCCGGAATTGAAGATCCGGCAGGCGGTGGAAGCCCATCAGATCATGAATAGCGGATTTTACAGCATTTACACAAAGCCTGTGTTAAAAAACCAGTTTGTACTGGTCAGCCTCCGGGATAACAGAGAGCCTCTAAAGGATTTTAAATACATCTTTGAGGTGATCATTCTGCTTACGATATTGATCATCATTACCAGCATTCTTATTATGATCCAGTTTGCAGGTTCCTTACAGGTCTGTGTGGAAAAGATCACCTCTGCCATGGACAAAGCCTATAAGGGGGATTATACGGTGCAGATCGAGCATTCCTGGCAGGATGAGTTTGGAAAGATTGCAAAGCACTTCAATCACATGGTACAGAAAATCGACCAGTCCGGTAAGATAGAAAAGGAAGCCCTGCTCCGTGAGAAAAATGCGGAATTAAAGGCTTTGGAAGCACAGATCAACCCTCATTTTCTTTATAATACCCTGGATGCCATCAATTGGATCGCCATCGAAAACGAACAGTTCTTAATCAGCAGGATGCTTAAAAATCTTGGGTCAATCCTGCGTTACAGCGTACATAAAAGCAATGGTGTGGTAAGTGTGAGAAGTGAGATGGAATATTTAAGGCAGTATATTTTTCTCCAGCAGCAAAGGTTTTCCTTTTCCTTCCACTGTATTATGGATGTGGATGAGGAGGTCCTGGATTTAAAAATGCACAAGCTTCTGTTCCAGCCCCTCATTGAGAACGCCATCATCCACGGGTTTCCAGGCGATACCGGACAGGATATGCTTACGGTTTCCATCAGAAAAAAGGGGGATAAGCATCTGGTGGTTCAAGTGGAGGACAATGGAAAAGGCATGGATGAGGAACTGGTCAGGGAGCTGAATCACTATGATTATTCAAGCGGCGCCATTGAGGGGAGCATCGGGGTACGGAATGTGATTATGAGGATCAAATACTATTATGGAGAAGAAGGGCATTTCTTTATTGAATCAAATGACAGGGGAACCAAAATAACGGCGGAGATCTTATTTGAAGAATAGACAGGGGGAACGATACTTGGGCATGAGAGTGGTAATTGTGGAAGATGAACCAAACACCAGGAACGGGATCATTAAAATCATTGAAAAGTATACGTCACATGAAGTGGTAGCAGGAGAATGCGATGGAGAGGCAGGGTTTGAAAAAGTGTTATCTTTGCATCCGGATGTTGTTATAACGGATATCAACATGCCAAAGATGGATGGACTGGCCATGATCCACAAGATCAGGGAAGCAGGGATTATGACGGCGGCAGTTCTTCTGACCGGGTATTCGGAGTTTGAATATGCCCAGCGCGCCATACAGTTATCCGTAGCCGAATATTTGCTGAAACCTCTGGATGTGGAGGACATCATAGAGGTCCTTGGGACCGTGGAGAAAAAGTTATCAAAGAACAAGGTGGAGAAAGTTTCTGCGGAGCAGCTGCTGTTTTCCATCCTGACGGGAGACGGAAGCGATGAGGAAGTGGTTCAAAAACAATTTGCGGAAAAAATACGAAAGCAAAAGGACAAAGTCATTTCCATGTTTCTGATCCAGTCAGAAAGCATTCTGGAGGATACGACGAACCAGATGACGGAAGTCCTTAAAGACAGCCTTGATGCAATCTGTCTGACAGGCTTTTTCATCTTTAAGCTTCCCTATGAAAAGCAGATCCTTGTCATGATTTCAGACGGCCAGAACGCCAGGTACTTAAAGACTATATTTAAAACCCAGATACTGAAGGAACTGAAGGAGAAGGGAGAATTTCTCATCAGCTACGGGGAGCTGGCAAATCTTTCCGGTCTTAAAGATACCTTAAAACAGATGCAGGAATATCTAACCTATACCTTTGTATTTCAGGACCAGTGTATCATTGACAGGGAGCTGGTTGGGAATCTGTCCTTTGAAAGGGTGGAATATCCGGAATACTTGGAGCGCGGAGTGAAAAGGGACATAAGAAATGGAAACAAGGAAGGAATCAGAAAAAACGCCAGGAAATTTGAGGAGACGGTCATTCAAAGCAGGGGAGAGCCTAAGGTGATTAAAAACCACACCGTCCGTTTTGTTATGGCTGCTTTAAATACCGCTAGGGATCTGATGAAAAACAAAGACATTGAAGCCCTCTACCAATACCTGTTAAACGATATGATGAAAACCGGAATCAGGGAGATATTTCTGAACAATTACTGGAAGGTGATTGATATGGTAGCAGATGACAGGGAAAAGGATGCCTTAACCGGCAATGGTATGATCTTAAATGTGATAGAATTCATAAGGCAGAATTATGATAAGGAAGTTTCACTTTCCGATGCAGCTGATTTGGTGGGGATCACACCGGAATATTTAAGCAAACTGTTTACCAGAGAAATGGGGATCAACTTTTGCACCTTTTTAGGGGAATTCCGTGTCAGCGTTGCAAAAAAACTTCTGGCAACGGGCAATTATAAGATCCATGAAGTAGCAGAAATGGTGGGGTATAAGGATACGAAGTATTTTAACAAGGTATTTCGTTCCATTATGGGAGTGTCGCCCTCAGACTATAGAAAGGTATTCTAAGATATGAACAGGACCGTACAAAAACTTCTGATCTGTTTATGGCTGCTGGTTTCCTTTTTATTAATTAGTGTGATCTTTAAATATTACAGGGAGACCAATGAGGTGGCAGCTGAGGAGGTGAAAAGGGACCAGCTTATGGTCATGGCTGTCTGCGAGGAGGATGAAAGCGGCGATTACTTAAAGAGGCTTGTGAATGAATATTCTAAACTGCCGGGGAACCCGGAGGTCAGGATCCAGTATGTCTCTCAGTCCGGCTTTCAAAAGCAGCTGTGCATAGATAAGGATCAGAATAACCTCCCTGATCTGATCATCTGTGAGAACGTCATGACGCCTGCCCTTGAGTCCATGGGAATTCTTAGGGATTTGACCGATTACATGACAGCAGAGAAAGCCTCCCTGTATTTAAAGAATGCATACAGCAGCACGGTGGTAAACGGCATCTGCTATTCAGTTCCCTTTACCAGCAACCCCTATGTGGTATTTTATAATGAGGATCATTTGAAGAAGCATGATGCCGCCATACCGGATACGATGGAAGAGCTTCTTAAGCTGTGCAGGGAAACCAGTACCCTTGGCACCTATAATTTCGGCTTTGCCATGAAGAATAAAGAGGATATCACCTCCAGTTTTCTGCAGATGATCTATTCTGCCGGAGGAACCCTGCGGAGCCTGGATACGGAAAACTGCATGAAGCTGTATGAAANNACCAGGATGTGATCAACTGGAATCAAAAGGAGCTGATGAAGGCGTTTTCCAAGGGATATGTAAAAATTGCCATTGCAGAGCTAAGCTCCATGTCCATATTGGAGAATTCGGACAGGAAGTGTAAGTATAAAATCGCAGAAATCCCATATATCCAGAAGCAGACTTATCTGCTGCAGGGAGACAACATTGGGATCACGGTAACGGCGGACATGGAAGAATCTATAAAACTGCTGGATTACCTTACATCCAGGGAGGTTATAAAAAGCTATTACGAAAATACTTACTGCCTTTCCGTAAGAACGGATGTAAAGGTAAATCCCGGACTGGTAAGAGGTCTTCCGGATGAATTCGTGGAACGGGAGAGAAACCAGAGTATCTTAAAAAATGCTTACACCACATGGTTTATCATATCAGACGGGATTGCAGGGAATCTAACGGATTTTTTCGGAGACAAGACCATGACACCGGAGGAGGTTTCAAAAAGGCTTCAGGGGGACATCAGGAACGCCATTTTGGAAAGGTAGACGGAAAGGTTAAAATTATACCCCTTTTCTAAAATTTTGGAATACTCTGTAAAACCGACTTATGCTATCATTTCCTTAACCACTATAAGAAACACATTTCACGAGTCTCTTATAGTTATCGCGGCAGTCACTGAATAAACATGCAAGCATATTTATCCGGCTCGTTGCTCGCGTAGATAAAAATACCTTACAGGTATACTTTTATTCCCGGTGAGACTGGGAAGTGAATAGGAGATGGGAGGGTTTTATGAAGAAAATGAAGAAAGTTGCAGCAGCGGTACTTGCATCATCCATGGTTCTTTCCCTGGCAGCATGCCAGGGCTCCGGGGCAAAAACGGAAACAACAGCTGGGGGGAAGACAGAAGCAGGTTCCGGGGAAACCGGAAAAACAGCGGAAACCCCGGGTACAGGCGGAAAGGCAAAAATTTCCATCACGTTCCGGGATGGAGGAAGCGATGCCTTAAAGAACTGGTTTGAGCATGCATATGAGACCTACGATAAAAAAGATTCCATTGAACTTGACATTGCCCCCATTACTGCTTCAGAAGGAGACTATTTTGCAAAGGTGGCGCTGGCACTTCAGTCAGCGGATACGGCTCCGGATATTGTCTGCGAAGATACGTTCCAGCTTCCCTCTGACGTGGCAGCCGGTTATCTTACAGATCTTTCTTCCTACTTAAAGGATTATAAGGAATGGAATGACGGGACCTTCTACGGGCCGCTGGTGGAGGGTGTTACATACAGTGACGGTAGCGTGTACGGGATCCCTTACTGTACCGATACCCGCGGGTTGTGGTATAACAAAGACATATTTAAGGCAGCCGGTCTGGATACTGAATGGCAGCCAAAAACATGGCAGGAGGTCCTGGATACCTGCAAGGTCATCAAGGAGAAATGCCCGGATGTGGTGCCATTCTGGTGTAATTCGGGAGTAGCAAGCGGAGAAGCTACCTCCATGCAGACCTATGAGATGCTTCTTTACGGGACAGGTGAGCAGCTTTTGGATGAAAATGACAAATGGATCGCATCCAGCGGTAATATTTTAAAATCCTTAAATTTTATCAACACCATATATAAGGAAGGATACGGGCCCTCCCTGTCCAAGGTATTAAACGGAGAAGCAGGAAACATTGCTTCCAGAGAATACTTACCGGGAGGCAAGCTTGCCATTTCCTTAGACGGGTACTGGATGACCGGAAATTACAAGGAAACAGGATCGGCTCCATGGCCGGAGTACAAGGATAAGCTTGGCATCGCAGCCATGCCAACCTCTGAGGGGCAGGAACCGGGCAGCATCACCATGTCAGGCGGCTGGGCTTTATCCATACCGCAGCTTTCCGACCAGAAGGATGCGGCAATGGACTTTATCAAGCACTGCATGAGCTATGATATTTACTTAGATACCATCATTGCCCAGGGAAATATTGCAACCAGAACTGATATTGCCTCAGATCCTACATACTCCTCACAGCCCTTTATGGAAAAATGCACCAGCTTCTTATCCGGAGCCTTTTACCGGCCAAGAAACAGCCAGTATTCAACGGTTACCACCCACATTCAGACCATGGTGGAATCGGTTGTGTCAGGAACAAGCCCGGAGGATGCAATGGCACAATACAAATCAGACGTAACTAACAGCGTTGGCGCAGAAAATACCGTGACAAAATAAACGTTCAGGATTTGAAGGGGAGGGCAAACGTGCAATAGCAAGGCACCTGGCCCTCCCTGTTTTTATCCGAATGTAGGAAACGAACCGATATGCCCTGAAAAGCAGGGCAGAAAAGAGGAAACTATGAATAAAAAAAGCAGCCGGCTGTTCGCGGAAGCAAGAAAATCAGTATTAATTCTGCCCTCTATGGTCCTTTTGCTTGTATTTTTTGTGATGCCGATTTTATTGACTGTTTATTATTCCTTTACAAATCTGGCTTTATCAGGAGAGAATGCAAGACAGCTTAAATTNNTTTATCGGTTTTTCCAATTATGTCAGCATGTTTAAGGACCGCACCGTGCGTATCAGCATTGTCAACACTCTTGTATTTCTCCTTGGAAGCCTTACGGGTCAGCAGGTACTTGGTTTTCTCATTGCCCTTAACATGAGGAACAGAAACAGGATCTTCCGGGGGATCGTAGGTCCTATTTTCCTGGCAGGCTGGATCATGCCGGAGGTGGTTGTAGCCCTGTGCTGCAGCACCTTTTTCGGAGACGAGGGTACCTTAAACCAGATCTTTTCCTTTCTCCATCTTCCCACCGTGGAATTCCTGTTTGCCA
>DJBG01000096.1 GCA_002429965.1 Hungatella sp. UBA5982 | reverse complement strand
TGACACGCATGGCGCAGGGAGCC
This sequence comes from Hungatella sp. UBA5982, assembly GCA_002429965.1. GTDB lineage: Bacteria > Bacillota > Clostridia > Lachnospirales > Lachnospiraceae > Lacrimispora. The sequence goes on along the minus strand of DJBG01000096.1, from coordinate 3,934 downwards.
CACACGGAAAAGTATGCCCCTTCCGCTCCGCCTGCAGACATGGGGTGCGCCCCCATTTTTTCATAGATGCTGTAGTGAATTCCGGATTCAAACTTTTTGATATCTTCCGGCCTGTAGAAAGGCGGAAAGGAATAGGGATCCTGACATTCCTCTGACGTTCCATTGTCATAAGTGACCAGCAGGGTATAAGCTGCTGCCGTTTTGCGCGGTATGAGAGCCGCAAAAAAACCGGCTTCATCCGCTAGCTCCATGGGGTATTCCTTACCGCTTTCCCTAAACCGGACAGTCACCGATTCAGCCGTAGGAATAAATGCCTGGATAAGCAGCCCCTGCTCCGTAACGTGCGGACCCAGAATCTCGTGGGGATTCGCTGCTTCTGAATATACAATTTCTTCAATGCCGGCCCAATCCATCAAATCATACAATTTACCATCCATACATGACTCCTCCTGGTCCCTCTTTATGAAAATATTTTATCACCAGGGCCTGTAATTTTCAAGAGTTTACCAGGAAGAGACTTATTTAGACCTTGCGTAGGCCAGCATTAGATCAACCATTCTGCCATAGCTGGCTACCCCATCGGACTGGTTGTTGAGCTTTAAATAAGTATCGTTCATCCGGTTGGAAACCTCGGCAGTCTTCCCCTCGTATTTCCCCCAGAATTCATTGTTGTACCTTAAATCCGCCCAGGCTTTTTCACTGAGCAGTCCGCAGACTTCTGCGTATGCCTCCCGGTCCGCTTTTGCCAGGGCATTGGTTGCATAAATCCAGCCGGTCAAGTTCCCGCTGTAGCGGAATGCGTTATCATCAGAGCCGATGCAGGCCAGGTATCCGATGAAGTTGGCCTCATCCTCCCTCATGAACCCTCTTAGATGAGACAGCTCATGGCAGACGGTATGAGGAATGTTGTAATCCGGCATGGACCGGTTATAGGTGGCCTCCACCGTAAAAGGGGAATACTGGCCGCAAAGCTGCTGAACCGAAAAGAAGTAAGACCACAGGAGAGGCTTGGGAGGCGGGTAATAGCCTGCCAGCTCCGGATAAACCTCTCCCAGCCTTTTCATGGCTTTCACGCTTTCCTTTTCCAGGCTTTTTAAGTCCGTTTCTTCTGCTAAGCCTTCTCTGCANNTAAGCTGAAGACAGAGGCTCTTTAGTTCCTCCAGGGAAGACAATCTCACCTCCAGCCCTGAATAGCTGGAAAACGGTTTCCGGTAATAGTTGATCCCGCAGTCAACCGTAAATAGTAAAAAAAGGCCGGTAACAAGAAACACGGCTCTTATGAGGATCTTTTTCCCCTCCTTACGGTGGATAAAGACGTAATAAACGACATACAGGATAAGCAGGCAGGTGCCGGTCTCCACAAGGGCAAAGGGAAATCCCCCGGACAGCCTTCCTATGCTTCCTACCATAAACCGGTAAACCCGTCTGGCATACCAGTCCCCAAATCCAGGAACCTTTCTTGCCAGTATCTGAAGCAGCAATGAAATTGCAAACATTAACGCAGAAGCTGCAATAAGCCTTTTATCCTGATTCCGGCTTCTCCCTCCCATAATCCGGTTCCCCCTGGTGTTAAATTTTTATCTAAAAACATGGTATCATGATTTTATGGACAATCCGTAGAGTATTTGTGAATATTTTCTTACCATTTTGTAAAACCCCTTGCGTTATAAATGAAACTCATTTAAACTTTGTAATGGAACCACCAGGAAGGGAAAGAAGAGATCATATGAAAAGAGACGATAACATGCCAAAAGAACGGGAACCGTTCAGCTGGAGGGAAGAAATAATCAGTTGGATCAAGATCATCATTACTGCAGCTGTCATTGCATTTTTGCTCAATAATTTTATCATCGCAAACAGCAGGGTACCCAGCGGATCCATGGAAAAAACCATTATGACAGGGGACCGGGTCATCGGCTCCAGGCTATCCTATTATTTTGGCGATCCGAAGCGGGGAGATATCGCTATTTTCCATTTCCCTGATGACCCTACCGGTAAGACCTATTACGTAAAACGTGTCATCGGCCTTCCGGGCGACATCATCGATATACGGGATGGAAAAGTTTATTTAAATAATTCCGAAACACCACTTGAGGAGTCTTATCTTCCGGAGCCAATGGAACCGGAGCCTGACGCCCATTATGAAGTGCCGGAAGACTGTTACTTCATGCTTGGAGACAACCGGAATTTCTCCGCAGATGCAAGGAGATGGAAACATAAATACGTGGAAAAGGACAAGATCATCGCAAAGGTTCTGTTCCGGTATTTCCCTTCTATTAAAAAAATTGAATAATGAAAAAAACGCAGGCCGGAGCTGCTTTTCCGCCTGCGTTTTTATATGTCTCTTACCACTGGTAATATTTGACCAAAGCCTGTGTTCCCTCGTCTTCATGACCGGATGCAGCCATGGTTTCATACATGGAAAGTACGTGATCAAGCACCCCAAGCTGCACACCGGCATCCTTCGCCTCCTCGGCTGCAAGCTTCATATCCTTGATAAAATGCTTGATAAAGAACCCTGGGGCAAAGTCCCCGGAAAGGATCCTGGGAGCCATTGCATTTAACTGGGCGCTTCCGGCCGCTCCGGTAGCGATGGAATCCACCATGGTCCCTACGTCAAGTCCATTGGCCTTTGCATAAACCATTGCCTCGCAGACACCTGAGATGGCCCCTGCTATGGCAATCTGGTTGCACATTTTGGTGTGCTGGCCGTTTCCGGCCTTTCCCTCATATTGGATAGCCTTTCCCATTGCCTCAAAAACAGGGAGGCTAAGATCATAGGTGTCCCTGTCTCCCCCTGCAAGTATGGTGAGGGTTCCTTCCCTTGCGCCGGTATCTCCCCCTGTCACCGGGGCATCTAAGGCCTTTAGCCCTGCCTTTTTTGCTTCCTCATAGATCCGCACAGCAAGCTTGGGGCTTGTAGTAGTCATGTCAATCACACAGGTTCCCTTGTCCGCGTTTGCAATGATCCCGTTTTCCCCGAAATAAACCTCTTCCACATCCTGAGGATAACCTACGATGGTGATGACCGCATCCCTGCCTTTAGAACAGGTTCTCACATCCTCGCACCAAATGGCTCCCTCTGAAATGACATCCTCTGCCTTGCTTCTGGTTCTAGAGTATACCGCCACTTCATATCCGGCCTTCATCAAATTGCGTACCATGGACTTTCCCATAATTCCAATTCCAATAAATCCAATCTTCTTCATATGTTCCCCCCCTTTCGTAATTTTTCTAGTTTCTTTTTTCGATATCCATTACCATATCCACACGACGCTGGTGCCTTCCGCCCTCGTACTTGGCATCCAGCCANNGCCAATGACACGGGCCCCAAAACAGAGCACATTGGAATCATTGTGCATTCTGGAAAGCTTTGCAGTATAGGGTTCGCTGCAGACACAGGCCCGGATCCCTCTGACCTTGTTGCAGGCAAGGGAGATTCCCACTCCTGTTCCGCAGATGGCGATTCCAAGATCAGCTTCTCCGTCTGCAACGGCGCGTCCTACCTTTTCGCCATATTCCGGATAATCACAGCTTTCAGTGGAATTGGTTCCAAAGTCGATCACCTCATATCCTTTACTCTCTACAAACTCCTTGATGTAATTCTTCATTTCTATGGCCGTATGGTCATTTCCCATTGCAATCTTCATCGTCATTCTCCTGTCATTCTGTCATTGCCGGCAAACATGCAGGCATATTTGTCCGGCTCATTGCCCGCGTAAAATATATCCGGCACTTAACATATCATAAATGCCGGATTTTATCAAGTTTCTAAGCTTCTTCACCTACCCCGGCCGCCTGCCGGCCGTAAAATGCAAGAATCCTGTCCATTCTGGAGGCCATGTTTGCAAGCAATAAATCTGCGGTGGTAAGCGCTGTCATGGCTTCCACCACCACCACTGCCCGCGGGACAACAATGGGGTCATGACGCCCC
>DJBG01000019.1 GCA_002429965.1 Hungatella sp. UBA5982 | reverse complement strand
GTTTATTCCGCCAGCAAGCTTGCCACGGAAGAGTTCCCTGAATTTGATGTGGGCCAGAGAAGCTCCGCCTCTATTGCAAGAAGACTGCAGGATCCCCTGGCAGAGCTGGTTAAGATCGACCCAAAATCCATTGGAGTAGGACAGTACCAGCATGATATGAACCAGAAGCATTTAAGCGAGGCCCTTCAGGGTGTTGTGGAGGACTGCGTAAATAAGGTGGGAGTGGATTTAAATACGGCTTCTGCTTCCCTGCTGGAATATATCTCCGGAATTTCAAAGCCCATTGCGAAGAATATCGTGGTTTACCGCGAGGAAAACGGAGCATTTGCCAGCAGGAACCAGCTTTTAAAGGTTCCAAAGCTTGGACCGAAGGCATACGAACAGTGTGCAGGCTTTATGAGGATCCAGGGGGGGAAGAATCCCTTAGACAAAACCAGCGTTCACCCTGAAACCTATGAAGCGGCTAAAAAGCTTTTGGCAAAGCTCGGCTATGATCTGACGGAGCTGGCTCATGGAGGCTTAAACGGAATCGGTAAAAAGATCCTGGATTATAAGGCACTGGCGGCCCAGTTGGAAATCGGTGAGATTACTTTGCGGGATATTGTAAAAGAACTGGAAAAACCGGCAAGGGATCCAAGAGACCAGATGCCTGCCCCTATTCTCCGTACCGATGTAATGGAGATGAAGGATTTGCAGCCAGGCATGGTATTAAAGGGTACCGTAAGAAATGTCATTGACTTTGGCGCCTTTGTAGATATCGGCGTCCATCAGGATGGCCTTGTCCATATTTCCCAGATGTCGGATAAATTCATTAAACATCCTCTGGAAGCGGTCAGTGTGGGGGATATCGTTGAAGTTAAGGTCATAAGCGTGGATGTACAGAAGAAGAGAATCGCCTTGACCATGAAATTATAATAGGAAGCTTGATTCGCCTGGCGGCTCGCCAAAGAGAAGAAAGTTGTGCCAGGAAATGCTGTGCCAACCGCACAGAAAGGAGGAGAATATGGAAGAAAAAGATCCCATTGAAATAGAAGTGAAATTGACGGCAAAGGATTTGTGGAAGTTTTCCATGTACCATTCCTTNNTACTGCAGGGGCTTTTTAATATTATTTTCAGCGCTGCCGCTGTTTTTCTCCTGATTACTACATGGAGTTCCAATTCCACCTCATACCGGGTGCTGCTGATCATTTGTGCTCTGATGTTTACGGTCTGGCAGCCGGGCATTCTTTATTTAAAGGCTCTTAAGCAGGCAAAGAGTCCTGTGATCCAGAATGCTATGACCCTCACCTTTGGTGAGAATGGAATTCTGGTTTCCCAGGGAGAGGAAAATCTGGAGATTGCCTGGGAAAACATAGGTAAAGTAGACCGTAAAAGTGATATGATGATCCTGTATATGGACCGGGTTCACGCCTATCTGCTGCCTGATTCCGTAACCGGAGATAAAAAGACGGCTATCCGCGGGCTTATCAAAGAGAAACTGCCTCCTGAAAGGCGAAAGAGGATATAAATTATGGTAATAGAAAGCTGGAAGCCAGAAGAAACCTATGAATTTGGGAAAAAACTGGGAGAGGAAGCCGAGCCTTCCTCAGTATACTGCTTAAATGGGGATTTGGGAGTAGGAAAGACCGTATTTACCCAGGGGTTTGCATCAGGCCTTGGAATCAAGGAACCGGTAAACAGTCCCACCTTTACCATTGTCAACCAGTATGAGGGTGGGCGCCTGCCTTTCTACCATTTCGATGTGTATCGGATCGGCGATATCAGCGAGATGGATGAGATCGGTTATGAAGACTGTTTTTACGGAGAGGGAGTAAGCCTTATTGAATGGTCCAATCTGATTAAAGAGCTTCTTCCTGACCATGTAATGACCATAACCATCGAAAAGGATATGGAAAAAGGTTTTGATTACAGGAAAATAACCGTGGAGGGAATGTAAATGAGGATACTTGGAATTGAAAGCTCGTCTTTGGTGGCTTCCGTTGCCGTGGTGGANNTTATAACTTATACGGAAGCGCTTACCGGGTCTGCCCTATCATGGATGCCAGAAGGAACCAGGTATATACCGGCATTTATGACAACAGGGAAGGGTTTTCCGTGATTAAGGAACAATGCGCCATGGATATTGGAGAATTGGTGGAAGAATTAAATGCAGCCGGACAAAAGGTGATTTTTTTAGGAGACGGAGTTCCTGTATACAAAAAGCAGATAGAAGAAAAGATAACGGTTCCCTTCTTATTTGCTCCGGCACATTTGAACCGGCAGCGGGCGGCGGCGGTTGCGGCTTTAGGAGGCCGGTATTATGAGGAGGGAAAGACCCTTACGGCGGCGGAGCATTCCCCTGTTTATTTAAGAAAGCCCCAGGCAGAGCGGGAACGGGAGGAAAAATAGCCGTTCGATGAACCATCAGGTGAGTCGAACTTCCATGAGAGGGGGGAGAAGCTCATGGTTCATGAAATGAGACAGTCGGATGTATTTGGGGTCGCTGAAATAGAGCGGCTCTGTTTTTCAGATCCATGGTCCTTGAAATCTGTCAAAGAGGGCCTGGAAAGCAGCCTTGATACCTGGCTTGTGCTGGAAGAAGAGGGGCAGGTTTTAGGGTACTGCGTCTTCCGTATCATCGCCGGGGAGGGAGAACTGCTTCGGATCGCTGTTTTGCCTGCGTACAGGGGGAGGGGCCTTTCGAAGAAACTTATGGACCGGCTGGTGGAATCTTCCAGAGAAAATGGAGTAAAATCCTTGTCTTTGGAGGTCCGGGAAAGTAATAAAAGAGCCAGAAACCTTTATAGATCCTATGGATTTGAAGAGGAGACCATCCGTAAAAATTATTACCTTAATCCTTTCGAAAATGCCATTATT
>DJBG01000130.1:284-6581 GCA_002429965.1 Hungatella sp. UBA5982 | reverse complement strand
TATCCTGGTACTCATCTACCATGATGTATTTAAAACGTTCCTGGTAATAATCCACGACTTCCGGATTATTCTGGAACAGCTGCACGGTCTTCATGATCAAATCATCAAAGTCCAGGGCATTGTTCTTTTTTAACTGGCTCTGATATTCTTTGTAAATCTGCGCCACTTTTTTCTGCCTGAAATCACCGCCGGCATTCAGTTCAAATTCCTGGGCCGTCACAAGCTCGTTCTTTGCCGTGGAAATAAATCCCAGCATCGCCCGGTCCTTATAAATCTTTGGATCCATATCAAGACCTTTTAATACATGGCGCATCAGAGTCTTCTGGTCATCGGAATCATATATGGTGAAATTCGTCGAATAGCCAAGGCTTTCAATATGCCGCCTGAGAATGCGCACACAGGATGAATGAAAGGTGGAAACCCAGATGCTGTCAGCACCAAAGCCCACCAAACGGTCTACACGCTCCCGCATCTCTCCCGCCGCCTTATTGGTAAAAGTGATGGCCAGGATATTCCATGGATTGATGTTTTTCTCTTCTATTAAATAGGCAATGCGGTGTGTTAGAACCCTGGTCTTACCTGACCCGGCTCCTGCCAGCACAAGAAGCGGTCCCTCCGTATGGAGTACCGCTTCCTTTTGCATTGGATTTAATGTATCATAAATACTCATAAATTATACCGTACTTTCCTTTCCACTTTATCTCCCATCTTTTCAGGGCATAAAGGTATGCTTGCAAGGTTTTTCTATAGCCTGTAAGGTGTTTCCACTTTATCGCAATCTCTCAAGGGCATAGAGGCATGCCTGTAAGGTATTTCTACTTTATCGCCTATCTTTTCGGAGCATAAAGATATGCCTGCAAGCATTTCCTCACTCTTTAATCTCCAAATACTCTTGCAACTTCCCCAAATGCTCTTCCGCCAGACGCCGCCCCTCCTCGTAAAGGGCCTCCAGCTTCCGCTTATCTTTTTCTGTTCTTTGGACCGTAACATGCTTATCCGGTCGGATGACATAGATCTTCCCTTCTTCTTCCAGACGGTCAATCTCTTCCTGCATCCGGTTATACCGGTCCGGGACGTCATACATGGCCTTTAAAAGCTCAGGCAGAGGAGAAAAATAACGTTCATACCCTCTTTTCGTCCATTTGTCAAGTTGAGGTTTCCGATACCCATGCTCCCTGGTGAGAACCACAACGATCTTATCATACCCAAGATCAATGGCCCTCTGGTAAGCAACGGGTAAGGCGCAGCCCCCATCCAGATATTTTTTCCCTTTTATCGGGATCATGCTGGACATAATGGGAATGCTGCTGGAAGCCTTTACAGCGCTAATAAAATCTTCGCAGGAACTCTTTTCAAAGTATTCCGGTTTTCCCGTCTTACATCGGGTGGCAACCACCTCAAAGGTCTGCTGGGACTTCCAAAAGGTATCATAATCAAAGGGAACCAGTGTATCGCACAATTCCCCAAACAGGAAGTCAAAATTAAAAATGGAGCGGTTTTTTACCATATTCCGAAAGCTCAAAAACCGTTTATCATTGACGTAATCCANNCGCACATAGAACCGGCTGATACCCCGTTTACATAGGACATCTCAATTCCCTGTTCCATGAATACATCCAAAACCCCGGCCGTAAATACACCCCTTAAAGAACCCCCCTCTAAAACCAATGCTCCTTCTGTCATCTTATCTCACCTCGCCTTCTATTCTATTGCATTTCTCCGATCCGGTCAATCCTTTTTCCAAACCATGGAATATTTAAAGGCTCATTTTCTCGACCTGTGTGCCCTACTTTGCAGTATATTTGGCCCAAATTCAGTTGGCACAGTCCACTGCACCCCCTTCATTTGGAACAAATCTCCCACAAAGCATGCGCACATCCTGGAATAAGTATTTTATCAGATACACCTTAGGAAAACTGGCTTTGGTATAGTTTATAGTAGGCACCTTTCAGTTCCATCAGTTCCTCATGGCTTCCAGCTTCCATGATATTCCCCTGGTCAATGACAAAAATGCGGTCGGCCTTGCGGATCGTAGAAAGGCGGTGGGCAATGACAAAGGAAGTCCTGCCCCTTAAAAGGGCATCGATTCCCTTCTGCACCAGAAGCTCGGTATGGGTATCAATGCTGGAGGTCGCCTCATCAAGAATCAGAATCCCTGGCATTGACACCATGGTTCTTGCAAAAGCCAGAAGCTGCCTCTGTCCGATGGAAAGGCCCGCCCCTCTCTCACTGATCACCGTATCGTAACCGTTTTCCAGCTTCATGATAAATTCATGGGCATTGACTGCTTTGGCTGCCTCCATTACCTCCTCATCAGATGCCTCCAGACGCCCGTATTTGATGTTATCCCGTATGGTTCCGGAAAACAGGAAATTATCCTGGGTCATGATCCCCATCTGGCTTCTTAAGCTTTTTAAAGTCACTTCTTTGATTTCATTGCTGTCAATAAAAATCCTCCCGCCGGTCGTTTCATAAAAACGGCTGATCAGGTTTACAATGGTGGTTTTTCCTGCGCCTGTTGGTCCTACCAGTGCAATGGTTTCTCCCGGCTTAACAGAAAAATTCACATCATCAAGAATCAGCCGGTCCGGTTCATCTCCATAAGCAAAGGATACGTGGTCAAAGACCACCTCTCCCTTTATATCCGGCAAGAGCACAGCTCCCTCCTGATCTGTAATTTCCGCTTCCGTATCAATGATATCAAAAATACGTTCTGCAGCGGAAATGTTGGTGGTCAGTTTATTATAAAAGTTAGCCAGATTCCGGATAGGACTCCAGAACATAGCGATATAGGTTGAAAACGCAAGAAATGTACCGATTCCGATATTTTCCACTCCAACAATCCGGATTCCTATAAAATACAGCAGAAAACCGCCCAGTCCCCAGGTTACTTCTACCAGAGGGCCGAAGCCATCCGCTACAATAACCGCATCCATGAAGGACTTATAATGCTGGTTAACCAGGTCATGAAATACATCTTTTGTCTCCGGTTCAGCCGCAAAGCTCTGTATGATCCGGATGCCGGATAAATCTTCATGCACATAAGCATTTAAGTTTGACGTTTTTTTACGGTAGATCTGCCACCTTCTATGAACCGTGGTCTCGATCAGAAACATGCCTACAGCCAATATAGGAAGCGTCAGCAGCGCCGCCATTGCCAGGCGGTAATTCTTTATCAGCATGATGACCGCCACACAGACGACCGTAATCAGATCCGGTATCAGCTGAGTCACACTGTCTGACAACACATCCTTTAAAGCATTCACATCCCCAATTATCCTTGCAAGCACCTTACCCGTAGGCCGGCTGTCAAAAAAGCCAAAGCCAAGGGTCTGAATGTGCTTATAAAGCTCTTCCCGGATATTCAAAAGAACCCGGTTGGATACGTCCGCCATAAGGCGCATGCGCATCTTGGTTCCGGCAAGGAATAAAAGGAACAGCACCATTGCACCAGAACCCAGCCATACAAGGCCTGTCATATCCTTTTTAACCACGCATGAATTAATGGCATATTCCATCATAAGAGGCGCCGACATGCTGATAGCTATGGTTCCCGCCATGATAAAAAGAACGATGATGATCTCCTTTTTAAAAACAAGGAGATACCGGTACAGGCGAAGCAGGGTATCCTTTTTGAAAACTTCTTTCTGATCTTCATCTATTCTGCTTGAATTGACTGCCATTTCATCTCCTCCTCTCCATACTGCACTTGATAGGTTTTATAATATTGTCCCTGCATTTCCATTAGCTCCTCATGGGTTCCCCGTTCCACGATCCGTCCTTCATCCAGGATCAGGATCTCATCGGCACGGCGCACCGCTGAAATGCGGTGGGCGATAATGATTTTCGAACTGTCCTTTAATTCTGTAAGATGAGCCTCAATCTCCTTCTCCGTCTCCATATCAAGAGCTGAGGTGGAGTCATCAAGGATTAACAGAGGCGTTTCTTTTGCAATGGCTCTGGCTATGCTGATCCTCTGCTTCTGCCCTCCGGAAAGTCCGACTCCCCGCTCCCCGATCACCGTATCATACTGCTCTGAAAGTTTCTGAATGAAGCCGTGGGCTCCTGCCGAGATGGAAGCCTGCTGCACGCTTTCCCATTCCGTCGCATCCTTATTTCCTGTCTTAATGTTTTCCGTAATGCTGTCTGAAAATAGGAATACGTCCTGCATAACAACCGACACCTGCCCTCTTAAGAAGGACAACGGCAGATCCTTTACATTGATCCCGTCTAAAAGAATCTCTCCTTTTGTAACGTCATAGAAACGTTCGATCAAATTGACAATAGAACTTTTTCCGGAACCGGTCACGCCCATGATACCAAGGGTCTTTCCCTTTGTTAAATTAAAATCAATGTCTCTTAAAATATTCTTTCCGTCCAATTCAAAGTCCACATGGCGGAAGGCCAGTTCTCCCTGGATAGTTTCCGGCAGGACCGGGCTTTCGGGATTGCAGATGACCGGCTGCTCCTCCATGATCTTTTTGATCTTCTTATTGGAAGCCACAGCGGCTGCAATATCATTGCTAAGCCAGCCCACCATTTCCATTGGCCAGATAATGTTATTGGCATACTCTGAAAATGCACCCAGATCTCCTATGGTCATCCTCTCGTTAATAACCAGAATGCCGCCTACGACAATGACCGCCATTAACATGACTTTTGACAAAAAGGATATGTTAGGCTGGTAGCGGACGATCAGTTTGGCCTGCTGCATATTTAATTTATAATACTGCTTGTTATGCTTCTTGAATTTCTCAATCTCAAAATCTTCTCTTGCAAAGGCCTTCACAGTACGGACCCCGGCCAGGTTTTCCTGAGCCACCGTATTTAGTTCAGCGGTCTGTTCGCTGATCTTATCGTAAACATCTCCCAGGCCGTTTTCCATTTTGATCGCATACCAGGCGATCAGGGGGAGAATAACCAGCGGAATCAGGGTAAGGCTGGGGCTTAAACGGTACATGCAGACCATAACGATGACCGTGTGAATGGAACATTCCAAAATCAGCATTCCCACAAATCCGAAGGCGTTCCAGATACGTTCCGCGTCATCCTTGATCCTGGCCATCAATTCCCCTGTGTTGTGGCTGTCAAAATACCCCATGGACAGGGTCTGGATGTGGTCAAACAAATCCTTCCTCAAGTTGCATCCAATCCCGGATGCGGCATAATCAAAAATAAATTCCTTTGTGTACTGAAGCACAGCTCTGCTAAGTCCAATTCCCACAAGCCCTAAAAGCAGCCTCATGAGAATCTGCATCTGTCCCCCCACAATGACGTCATCAATAATATGTTTTGTGATTTGGGGAGCCATTGCATCCAAAAGGATGCTGACGACCATGGCCACAAGCGCCAAAACATACAAGAAACTATACTTCTTTCCATACTTCCATAGATTTTTCATACTTTTCCTCCTTTATTTACTGCAAGCATGAATGGGTTATCAGCCCTTTTATGTAAAAAAAAACCAAAAAAAACTGCATAGTGCGGTCTTTTTTGGTAAATTGCAAAAAAATAACCGCAGTCAATTCAGACTGCGGAAAAAACTCATTGAAGCAGCTCCTGATTAGAGCCGTCAATCATCCCATGACACTTATGTTCAAGAGATTCTATCTTCACTGAGGCAGACTGAATTAATATAAAATAATTTTCTTATTCTATTCATTCCGATTGCGTAATAGTTACGTTTCATAGTTTCTGCCTCCTTTTCTTAGAATTATTGGTATTTATCGTACAATTATTAGAATACAGCCAATTTTTTATTTTGTCAAGCAATATATCACTTTTCTTTATCTATTACATTTCTTCGATTCGGTCAATCCCTTTTCCATGCAAAAAAGCGGCCTTGGAACTGTGTCCTCCAAAACCGCTTTCTGCCTACTCTCTATTTATTTAACCGGATAAAAACCTGAAGGAGATTCACTTAAATTAATCATGATATTCTTTGTCTGGGTGTAGTGTTCCAGAATGACCTTATGTGTCTCACGGCCGATTCCCGAAGTCTTGTATCCTCCGAAAGGAGCTCCCTCAGGAATGGAATTATAGGTATTAACCCACATACGTCCGGTCTCCACCGCTCTGCCAACCCGTATTGCCCTATTGATGTCCCTGGTCCATACTGCTCCGCCCAGTCCGTACTGGCTGTCATTGGCCATGGCCACAACCTCATCCTCTGTCTTAAACTTAATAATTCATGCTACAGGTCCGAAGATCTCTTCTTGTGCCACCATCATGTCGTTTGTCACATTGCCAAGAAGTGTAGGCCTTAAAAAAGCTCCGTTTTCCAGTCCGCACTCCAGA
>DJBG01000130.1:0-271 GCA_002429965.1 Hungatella sp. UBA5982 | reverse complement strand
CCGCCACAAAGTACAGCAGCTCCTTCCGATTTTCCTATCTCTATGTAGCTTAAAATGTCCTTCATATGCCCTTTGCTGATCTGACTTCCCATCTGGGTATTTTCATCCCACGGAAGGCCGACCTTTACTTGGTTAAACCGTTTAACCGCTTCTTCAACAAACTTGTCGTAAATGCTTTCCTGCACAAAGACCCTGGAACCCGCACAGCACACCTGGCCCTGGTTAAAGAGAATACCCAGCTGTAAACCATCCATGGCCATCTCCCAATTAC
>DJBG01000050.1:17494-38501 GCA_002429965.1 Hungatella sp. UBA5982 | reverse complement strand
ACATTGCCGGTAAGTATCTCCGAGCCATTTACCCGGTCCGTAATATCCATCAAGGCTCCCTGATCGACAAGATTGGAATACTGGCTTGCAGTGACATAAATCAGATCATAGGTTTCGCCGCCGCTTAATTTCTGCATCAGAACCTTGTCATAATCAGATGCCGGCTTTTCTATTTCCACTGTAAGGCCTGTTGCCTGGGAAAGGGCCTCTGCGAAAAGCTTCATTTCCGCTTCATCCTTGCCTCCCGTATTGGCTGACATGATTTTTACGGTGCCCTCCGCTTCTTTATCCGCCTGGCTGGCTGCTTCTGTTTTGCTTTCTTCTGTCTGACCTTTTTCTGGCTGGCTGGCATTTGTGCTGGTACTCTCCTGTTTTCCGCAGGCGCTTATGGAGCATACCATAAGTGCTGCCGCAAGCAGGGACATGACTCTTCTTTTTTTCATTTTTTCTCCTTTCAATCTGACACTCACTGGGACTTACAAAATCATATTATATTATATTTTTGATTTTGTAAATCATATTTACGTAACTTTTACATATATTTTAATTAAAATATATGTTTTATTTATTTATAATAACATATGATACTTTTATTTTCAACTGCATATCGGTATTTTGTTATTAAAATACATATTTAACCAATATTTTTTATGCAATATATACAAATTCAAAAAAAGAGCACAGAACAATTATGATTGTTGTTCTGTGCTCCAATGAAATTAAAGGAATAAATATATATTTTAATACTCGCAAAATATTCCAGGTACCAGGCAGTCCATTTGGCTGTAAGACGGATCTTTTTCTACTTGCTTCAACAAAATACTGATGGCTTCAAATGCAATCTTTTTCTCATTCTGCTTTATGTGGGTGAAATGAGGGCCTCCGGGGGATAAATAATCTTCGTCAATGCAGCATATGGCTATTCCCTTCCGTTTCCCAAGCAATCTTGCAATTCCATATTCCGCGCAGATCACCGCATCTAAGTCCTTGTTAACATTGAGATACCGTTCAATGTCCCCGCTGTGGCCTGAATCAAAATCATCCGAATAGATATTTATTTTTTCGGCCCCTTCCAGACAGCATTCCTCCATAATCTCAAGTCCGGCAGCCCTTATGGCCTCACGGAAACCCTTTCTTCTGTCCTTAATAGAAGAAGTGCCGTTTTCTGAAAATGTAATAAAACCGATCTTTTTCTTTCCCTTATGAATTAGATAATCCACCAGCTCCTTCATGGCAAGATGATTGTCTGTCCTTACAGATGGGACGGGGATCCCCTCCATTTTCTTATCGATCAATACCATGGGAAACTCTTCAACCACAAGCTTTAAAATTTCCGTATTATAATAAAGTCCATGACAGGGCATGACGATGATCCCACTGACACCAAGCTCCTTTAAAAACTCAATTTCCTCCGTTTCCTTCTCCCTCTCTCCGTAGGAAAAGCGGACGCAAAGCTTATAGCCGGCCTCAGCCGCCATGGCATCCATTGCATACATCATATCAAGTCCAAAGCAGGAGGATACATGCTCCAGCACCAGTCCAAGCATTTTATCTCTGTCCCGGTCCTCCATTTGTTCGGAAGGCAAATCAAAACTGGCTGTGACAGTCCCCGAACCCTTGGCCGGAAGCTTTATAAAGCTTCCCTTGCCCTTGATCCGGTTTAAATAGCCTTCCTCTTTCAGGGCATTTAAGGCGTTTGTAATGGTTATGGTACTGACTCCATATGCAGACGCCAGTTCTCCTGTCTGGGGCAGGCATGTACCCTCTTCCAGCTCTCCTGAAAGTATTTTATTTTTTAAATCCAGATAAATCTTTTTATATAAAAACTGTTCTTTTTCCATCTGGTCCCTCAAAATTCAGTGTTTTCATATATTATATCTTTTACTATCATTTTTTTCAACAAAAATATGTTTTTCTTTTTAAAAAGATAAAAAAACACCTTTTCGGGTTCAGCGGATTCGGCAATAATCCCTGCTGCTTCCCAAAAAGGTGCTTACTTTTCTCCCCTTATGTTACATTACTATTTGATCCGCCGGCTTTCCCATTGGCTTTGCATTTACTTTAAAACGGCTCCATTGCTCGCGATTACATTTTTATACCATTCAAAGGATTTTTTCCTGCTGCGTTTTAAGGTTCCATTTCCTTCGTTATCCTTATCAACGTAGATAAAGCCATACCGCTTTTTCATCTCTCCCGTAGATGCACTGACCAGATCAATGCATCCCCAGGGGGTATATCCTAATAAATCTACTCCATCCTCATCCACAGCCTCCATCATTGCCTTAATATGCTCTTCTAAATAACTTATCCTGTAGTCGTCAATGATGCTGCCATCCTCTTCTAAGCTGTCCACCGCACCAAGACCGTTTTCCACTATAAATAAAGGTTTCTGGTACCGGTCATACAGGGTATTCAAGGTGATCCTAAGCCCAAGAGGATCGATCTGCCAGCCCCATTCCGATTCCTTTAAATAAGGATTCTTGATGCTTTTCATAACATTGCCCGATGTGGATTTTGTAGTGATTTCCTCCGATGTGCTGGCACACCGGGATGCGTAATAACTGAAGGAAATAAAGTCCACCGTATGTTCTTTCAGAATTTCATCGTCCTCCGGACTTCTTTCAAGCTTTATTCCTTCCCTCTCAAACATCTTCTTTGCATAGGCAGGGTATTCTCCTCTGGCCTGTACATCAATAAAGAAATAATTATCCCGGTCCTTTTTAATGCTTTCCCAGACATCCTCCGGATTGCAGCTATAGGGATAGAAGTTTCCTGCAGCAAGCATACAACCTACTTTAAAATCCGGATTTATCTGGTGAGCCAGTCTGGTTGCCATGGCAGAGGCCACTAATTCGTTATGGGCAGCCTGGTATTTCACCTGCGTTTCATCCTCACCCTCAGTAAACCGGATTCCGGCACCCATAAACGGCAGGTGAAGAAGCATATTGATCTCATTAAATGTAATCCAGTAAGTCACCTTATCCCGGAAGCGGCGGANNTGGCATCACAGTATTTTATAAAACAATCAATGACCTTCCGGTTCTTCCAGGAACCATATTTCTCAACAAGAGCCAGGGGCACATCAAAATGGCAGATGGTCACTACCGGTTCGATCCCATACTTTAAAAGCTCATCAATGAAATCTTCATAAAACTTCAGCCCTTCTTCATTCGGTTCCTTTTCCTCCCCGGTGGGGAAAATACGGGACCAGGAAAAGGAAAAGCGGTAGCATTTAAACCCCATTTCTGCAAATAAGGCGATGTCTTCCTTATAATGGTTGAACATGTCAATGGCTTCCCTGGAGGGATAATAGGAATCTTCAGGCAGCTGCCTGTAATCCATCTCTCCCTGCATAATTGGAAAACGTTTTTCTCCCCATGGGATCACATCCACGGTTCCCTGTCCACGGTTTCCTTCCTTCCAGCCGCCTTCACACTGGTTTGCAGCAGTGGCTCCTCCCCACAAAAAGTTTTCTCTCATAGTTCCCATCCTTTCTTTTTATAATACAGCTTATGAGAGGCCGTGTTTCCAATCTCTCATAAAACGTACTGTCTTTTATTAACGCCAAATGCCCGTCAAATAAAAAACTGGTCATATTTAAACCTTGCCTGAGCAAAAGTATAAATATAACCAGTTATGCCTGCATGATTAGCTACAGTTGCACCCAGTAATTCTCTGTTTGTGTGCATCTTAACATATCTTTCCAATCTTGTAAAGCATTTATCATACACTTTTTAAAGAGTCATGACGATTCCGCCGTCACTGGCGTATACCGTAGCAACTCCGGCTGTTTCTGCAATGATCACATCCTTGAATACGGCCTTCTTAAGCATCTCCTGTTTTACGTGTTCCGCCCGTTCCGCATTATTGCAATGAGAAATGACCAGAACCTTATCCCTGGTATCTCCTCCCGCTTTAAGGGCAAGCTCTACCATGCGCGCCAGTGCCTTATTGATCCCTCTGGCCTGGTCCAGCTTAATGATCACGCCGGAATCTNNGCCTGAAGACCGGTAAGGCGTCCATTCTTTCTCAATGTATCCAGGCTTTCCAGTACAAAGTAGGTCTTCATATTCCTGATGAAGATCCTTGCCTTCTCTTCAATCTCTTCAAAGGCCAGGGAGGCCTGGCAAAGGGATTGGACATAAAGAGCAATATTCAGCTGTCCGGCAGAGGCTGAGTCTGAACCCAGAACCGCGATCTTTTTCCCGTCATTCCCATGTTCTTCTTCATAAAGCTTTTTCCCCAGAACCGCGCTGTTATAACTTCCGCTTAAATGCTCAGACAGAGTGATCACAAAAACCTGATCAGCGTCGCATTCAAAGGCTTCTTTATACAGCTCCGGTGACGGACAAGCTGTTTTGGGACACTCGCTGCTGCTCTTCACCAGCTCCAAAAAGCTCTTCTGGTCAAAGGTCTCGTCATCGATTACCTGAGTATTTCCCACTTGCAAAATAAGGGGAATTATCTGAAAGTGAGGATCCTTTTTTAGGTCTGCCGTAATATCCAGGCAGCTGAGCCCAATGATTTTATAGCTCATATCTCTATCTTCCTCCTGGCACGAAACTTATCATGTAGTATTCATTACCATATATTATAGAGAAACCAGACTCGGATGTCAATAGAATAATTTGGTACTATCTGCCAGCCATGAGAATGAGTCTCAATTCTTTTTTCATGGTTCATCGGATTGCAAAAAAAGGACTTATACCAGGAGACCTCCAAGGTACAAGTCCTTATCTTACCATCAGATATTATTCCTCTCCCTGCGCATCAAATACTCCTACTGCGCTTATGCTGGAACATACTACCACTACGACAACAAACAGGATCAGAAGCATAATTCCTCCGAAAAAGCTCATCAAAAAGGTCATATCAATCCCTTCAGAAGATCCCTCTGCCGGTACAGCGGCCTCAGAAACAGCAACTGTATCTGCGTGAGACACCAGTGCGGCTCCAGGTGCAGCTCCTGCAAACACGCCCAACATGAGAGCTATCATAAGGCGCAGCACTGCCTTCCTTATCTTCATTGTCTTTTCCTTCATCAAAGTTTCCCCCCTAAGGTATTTTTTCCTGCTAATTCAAAATCACTATATCTAATATAGCACAACCGGCTGAAAAAAGATATCCCAAAATCCAAGGATTCAGTGTTTTATACCTCTGCCATTACCAGCATCAGTTCATTGCTTCTGGCAATAAATTTCGTCATGCGCTCCGGTGTTAAGGAACCATGGCTGAGAGCCGCCAGATCATAAAGCTGCTCGCAGATGGAGTTTGTCTGGGCTCCGTCTTTGTGTCCCAATATATACTGCACCAGCTTATTGTTGTAATTAAGGACCAGGGTCTCGCCGCCAGCTCCAAACATGGAAGGATCCATTCCCGGCATCGTATACATCTTCATCATTTCCTGCATACGGCGGGATTCCTCGGATACGGTGATCATGGAGGATACATTTTCGTTCTTTAACTTCTCCACCTTTACGTCCAGATGCTCTTTGTTTAATACCTTGCGAAACAGCTCGGTCAGGGCCTCTGCGTCTGCCTTCATGGCCTCCTTATCCTCTTCCTTTACCTCTTCCTTAAAAATATCGGATAAATCAGAATTAATGCATAAGAATTTAACATTCTCATTCTTCTGTTCCAGATAGCCTACAAACGGACTGTCAATATTATGGGTCAGATAAACCGCATCCATACCCGCTTCTTTAAACATGTTGATGTACTGGCTCTGCTCTTTTTCATCAGAGATATAGAATACGCTGTTCTCATGCTTTTCCTTATTCTCCTCCAGGCAGTCGGAAAGGGTTAAATACTTGCCTTCCAGATTCTTAAAGATAAGGGAATCATTGATCTTTTCTGCGAATTTCTCGTCTTTTAAGCAGCCAAATTTAATAAACGGATTAATGTCATCCCAGTACTTTTCATAATTTTCACGGTCTGTTTTAAACATGCCCGTTAATTTATCTGCAACCTTCTTTGTGATGTAGTCGGAAATCTTCTTCACAAAACCATCATTCTGAAGGGCACTTCTTGATACGTTAAGAGGAAGATCCGGACAATCGATCACGCCCTTTAACAGCATCAGGAATTCCGGGATAACTTCTTTAATATTGTCTGCAATAAATACCTGGCTGTTATACAGCTTAATGGTTCCATCCAGGCTGTCATAATTTAAATTCAGCTTGGGGAAGTAAAGGATTCCCTTTAAGTTAAAGGGATAATCCATATTTAAGTGAATCCAGAATAAGGGTTCCTTGTAGTCATTGAATACCTTGCGGTAGAAGGACTTGTACTCCTCCTCTGTGCAGTCGTTGGGATGCTTGTTCCACAGGGGATTGATATCATTGACAGGCACCGGACGCTTTTTAATCTTATATTTTTCTCTGGCAGGAGATACCTCTACGACTTCCTTTTCACCGTTTTCGTTCTCATTTTCCTCGGTCTTAGCTTCCTCGATAATGGTTTCGATAACAGTGTCCTTATCGGTCAGTTCATCCTTTTCAATGGTCTCATACTGTGGCTCTGAAGATACACTGGTCAAATAGATTGCCACCGGCATAAAGGAACAGTATTTGTCAAGAACCTCTTTTGCGCGGTACTCGTTGCAGAATTCCAGGCTTTCTTCATTGAGATACAGCTTAATGGTGGTACCAAACTCTGCCTTGTCCCCTTCTTCCATCTCATATTCCGTACCGCCGTCAGACTCCCAGTGAACCGCAGAAGCTCCCTCCTTATAGGATAAGGTATCAATGGTGACCCTGTCGGCTACCATGAATGCGGAATAAAAACCAAGTCCAAAGTGGCCGATGATCTGATCTTCATTGGCCTTGTCCTTATACTTTTCAAGGAAATCCTGTGCGCCTGAGAAAGCAATCTGGTTGATGTACTCATCTACTTCCTCCATGGTCATTCCAAGGCCGTTGTCCTTAAAGGTAATGGACTTTTCATTGGAATCTGTAATGATCTCGATCTTAAAATCCAGATCCTCCGGCTTTTGCCATTCTCCCATGATATCCAGCTTCTTAAGCTTTGTAATGGCATCGCAGCCATTGGAAACAAGCTCGCGGTAGAAAATATCATGGTCGGAATACAACCATTTTTTAATAATCGGGAAAATATTTTCGCTGTTAATTGTTAAACTACCTGTTTTTGCCATATCAGAACACTCCTTACTCTTTATTCTATTTCAGTCCCATGTTTCCATGGAATTTTAACAAATTTGTATTCTTATGAATCAAGCAGATATACTTACACATCCAGCTGATCCACACATTCAAGGTTGAAAGACACTTTACTCTCATCCTTTACCTGCAAAGAATATTTTAATACGCTGTTATGGAAATGTCAATAGAAAATCAGCACTCAATTAAACTGAGTGCTAATAATTCTATTCTTCCATGAACGGAATCTCATTTTGCTTTAAAAACACTTTAAATGCCTTATCCCATTCCTCATCTAACGTCTTATCCAAAGTAAAGACAGAAACCGAGGTTCCTGTCACACAGGAAAGCTTATCTTCCTCATAACGGATATTGAGGTACAGCCCCTTCACCTGGTCGGACGTAAAGGCAATCTGGCGGGAGGCAAGAAAGCGCTCTATCCCTTCCTTTGACATCTGCAGGATGATCCGGAAACTGACGGGAAGTCTTTTTCCTTTAATTAATGAAAAACAAAAAGGCTTCATCATGGCCCAGGTAGAAAGCTGTCCGGCGTTCATTTCCTCCAGTTCCTCTTTGGAGTAATAGGCGGAACGTATATTTCCATCGATAGTAAATGTATTAAAGGTAACAATAACAGCTTCCTTTGCAAGGAACTGGTCAAACACTTCCCCTACGAACAGCTTGGAGGTAAAAAGCTTGAGGTCCTCGATTTTCAGTGCGATCATGGCAATTTCTCCCCATTTTATAATCTCTATCCGTTAACTATACACCGGATCATCCCAGACTGTCAACGCAGGAATTCCCACGATCTTCGCTATTCCAAACAGTTTTTTTCTGTGGTATACTATTTTCACGTAAGCAATGAGCAGTGCAAAACAGGGTGCAAACAAATTTTCGTCGTGCCCGCACGTAAGAAAATTTGTTTGTACCCTGTTTTATAGGGCGAATGCCCGTGAGCCAGGGGATCCGCAGGATTCCCTGGCTGCACTGCGGACTAAGCCAAAGAACACAGGCAGAAAAGAGGAAATCATATGAATCATATCAAGCAGTTAGAGGCACTGATCGCCGCATCCGTCTCTCCATACCACTGCATCATGGCGGCAGCGGACCAGCTATTATCCGCAGGATTTAAGGAACTGTCCCTGGCTGAGCCCTGGAAGTTAAAACAGGGCGGGTCATACTACATAAATGCCTTTGATTCCACCCTGGTCGCATTTACCGTGGGGGAAGAGCTGGGTGAGATACCGGCCCTTAAGCTGGCAGCCTCCCATACAGACTGGCCATGCCTGAAGGTAAAACCCTCCCCTGAGGTCACTTCTCTGGAATATGGAAAACTTAACGTGGAGGTATACGGAGGTCCTCTATTGGGAACCTGGTTTGACCGTCCCTTATCCATGGCGGGCAAGGTCTGCGTAGCCGGAGCATCTCCCATGAAGCCTGAAACCATTTTTGTGGACTTTTCACGTCCCCTCCTTACGGTCCCCAACCTGGCGATCCACATGAACCGGGATGCCAACGATGGAGTTGCCATCAATGCACAGATAGACATGCTTCCCCTCATAGCCCGGATCACGGATGAGTTAAGTAAGGAAAACTTTTTCTTAGAAGCTCTGGCAAAAGAGGCAGGTGTAAAAAAGGAAGATATTCTGGATTATGAAATCTGCATCTATAACTGGGAACAGGGGACTCTCTTAGGCTTACAGAATGAGTTCTACTCATCTCCCCGTCTGGATAACTTAACATCCGTACAGGCCTGTTTAAGCGGGATCATGGCCGGACCATGCAAAAACGGCATTCATGCCATCGCTCTGTACGACAACGAGGAAATCGGAAGCCATACCAAGCAGGGAGCTGCCTCCGCCCTGATGGAACGCATTCTTGAAAAGATTTGCTTATCTCTGGGCTATACCAGGGAAACGTTCTTAAATGTTCTGTTAAGCGGCTTTTTACTGTCCCTGGACGTGGCTCATGCCATTCACCCCAACCACGGGGAAAAATGCGATATTAAGAACCAGATCCTCATGGGAGACGGGGTCGCCATTAAACTGGCATCCAGCCAGGCCTACGCCACCGACGCCTCCAGCACCGGAGTCATTGAAGGAATCTGCCGAAAAAATAATATTCCTTATAAAAAGTTCTCCAACCGCTCCGATGTGAGAGGCGGTTCCACTTTGGGAAGCATTTCTTCCGCCCTTCTTACCATGCGGACGGTAGATGCAGGCGTGCCCATACTGGCCATGCACTCCGCAAGGGAGGTCATGGGAACGAAAGACCAGGAAGCCCTTGTTCATCTGGCAGAGGCATTTTTCCGGGCATAATTTTATCTATCCTGATTCCAATAGAGAATTTCCACCATATCCCCCGGTGAAATAACCGATCCCTGTTTCTGGTCAATGATGCAGTTTGAACGGAGCATTTCGGATAAAACGGAGGAATGGTGGTTTCTGTCATAGATATGCACGCCCATCTCATCGCTGAATGCCTGGACGAACCTCCTCCTTTTTGCCGCATTGGCGTTTCCCTCTACCACCATACGCCTTGTTTTTTTCCAGGAAAGAGAATCATCACCAGTCATCCTGGCCATAACAGGCCAGAAGAACAGCCGGAAATTGACCATGGCTGCAAAGGGATAGCCGGATAAGCTGAGGATGAGCTTCTCCTTGTACCGGTTGGCCATGACAGGCGTACCCGGACGCATATTCACTCCATGAAAAAGCCGTTCGGCCCCCATTTCTTCCAATGCCTCCGGAAGAAAATCCTTCTTTCCCACGGAAAGTGCGCCGGTGGTGATGATCACATCCGCCTGGCCGATTCTCTCATCCAACATACGGGAAAACCCTTTGGCATCGTCAGGGCAGATTTCCATAAAAGAAACCTGGACTCCCTGGGCTTTCAACTGGGAGGCGATGGCATAGGCACTGCTTGGATACACCCCCACCTTTCCCAAGGGACTTGTGAGCGGTACAAGCTCATTTCCCGTTGAGATTATGCCTACCTTCGGCTCTTTAAACACCGTAATTTCCCAGATTCCCATACTGGCTAAAACGCCGATATGCCCCGCGCCCAAACGGGCCTGCCGGGGGATCATGCACGTTCCTTCCTGGATGTCCTCTCCGATCCTGCAATAGTTCTGCCAGGGTCTTCCCTCCACATATATCTCTGCCTGCTTCTGGCCATAGTCCGTATCTTCCTGGCGTATCACACAGTCATAGCCCTCCGGCACCACGGCGCCGGTCATCACCCGAACCGCTGTACAGGGTTTTGCCTGGATGGAAAGATAATCCCCTGCACATATTTCACCAGCCACTTGAAAAAGGATTGGTGTTTCCCTTGAAGCGCCTTTTGTATCCTGACTTCTGACCGCATACCCATCCATTCCTGATTTGGGGAAATGGGGGACGGGGAAAGGTGCTGTCACATCCTCTGCACAAATTCTTCCATAGGCAGATAAAATGTCCAGATTTTCTGTCTTTGTTTCTATTTTAA
Organism: Hungatella sp. UBA5982; assembly: GCA_002429965.1. Taxonomy (GTDB): domain Bacteria; phylum Bacillota; class Clostridia; order Lachnospirales; family Lachnospiraceae; genus Lacrimispora. The sequence continues at coordinate 27,858 of DJBG01000050.1, read as the reverse complement.
CGCTGTTCACCAGCAGGTTAACGGCTTCTTCTAATTCAATCAATCAGGCGCCTCCTTCCTAATATAACGATATAAAGGTTAAAGGGGCTGCTGCAAAATCACAGATTTTGCAGCCCCTTTTCTTAAATGACAGGATTAAGCTCGTTTTACAGACACCGCACACACCTTGTATTCCGGAATACGGGCGATATCATCGATCACAAAATTCGTGATTTTATTTACATTTCCGTCTGCGAAATGGAAGGTCATGAATACTTCGGAAGGCATCATCTTATCTCCTACCACCGCCCTGGATTCAATTTCACCCCGGCGGGAGGATACTTTGACTTTGTCTCCATCCTTAATTCCCAGCATGGCTGCATCTCCCTGGTTGATCTCAATATAGGAGTCTTTGCAGATTTCATTTAAACCTTCGGTTCTGCCTGTCATGGCTCTGGTATTGTAATGGTAGAGCATACGGCCCGTGACCATCATAAACGGATAATCGTTGTCAGGAAGCTCCTTGGACGGCCGGTACTTTGCCGGATAAAAATATCCAAGGCCCCGTGAAAATTTTCCAACGTGCATAATATAAGTGCCTTTGCTCTCCTTGTCCAGGCAGGGCCACTGAAGTGTTTCCCCGCGGTCCAGCCTCTCAAAGCTGATGCCTGCAAAGGCCGGAGTTACGCTGGCGATTTCATCCATGATCTCAGCCGCTGTTTTTCTCTCACAGGGATAGCCCATGTGGTTCATCACATCATAAAAGATGTCCGTATCCAGGCGCATTTCACCTTCTAAAGTCACCGCTTTACGTACCCTCTGCACCCGGCGTTCCGTATTGCTGAAGGTTCCCTCCTTTTCCCCATAGCTGGTTCCGGGCAGAATCACATCAGCGAACTGGGCCGTTTCTGTCATAAACAACTCCTGCACCACGAGAAAATCCAGACTTTCCAGGGACTTGGCAACGTGGCCCGTATCCGGGTCCGTGACCATGGGGTCTTCTCCGAAAATGTAGAGCCCTTTGATCTTTCCTTCTATGGCTTCCGGCAGCACCTGGGTGGACATGAGTCCTGTGGTTTCACTTAAAGGAACATCCCATGCCCTTTCGAATTTTTCCCGAACCTCTTTGTTAGCCACCTTTTGGTATCCCGGAAAATCATAGGGCATACATCCCATGTCACAGGCACCCTGTACATTATTTTGCCCCCTGAGAGGGTTGATGCCACAGCCTGATTTTCCTATTTTCCCGACCACCATGGCCAGATTGGAAAGGCTCATAACACCCTCTGTTCCTGTGGAATGCTCTGTGACGCCCAGGCAGTAAATGATAGGAGCCTTTTCCGCCTTGGCATACATCCTTGCGGCTTTGCGGATATCCTCTGCATCAATGTGGCAGATCTCTGCAACCTTTTCCGGCGTATAATCTTTCACGATTTCAGCCAGCTCTTCAAAACCTTCGGTCCGCTCCTGTATATAGTCCATGTCCGCAAGGCCTTCCTTAATGATGACATGGACCATTGCGTTGGCAAAAGCGATATTGGTTCCGGCTTTGATGGGCATATGGATGACCGCATCCTTAACCAGATCGATCTTACGCGGATCCACCACAATAATCTGCGTGCCCCTCTTGATTGCCTGCCGGATCTGTGTGCCGACCACAGGGTGGGCTTCGGTAGGATTGGAGCCTATGAGCAGAATAAGGTCAACGTCTTCCGTAATGTCCCGGATGGGATTTGTCATGGCTCCGGAACCCAGGGTCGTGGCTAAGCCATGGACAGAGGCGGGGTGACAGACTCTTGCGCAGTTATCCACATTGTTGGTTCCAAAAGCAGCCCGCATCACTTTCTGGAAAACGTAATTGTCCTCATTGGGAGCCCGGGAGCAGGAAAAGCCGGCATTGGCATCCGCTCCATACTTCTTTCTAATCTCTGTAAACCGGTTGGCGATTAAGTCCAGAGCTTCATCCCAGCTTGCCTTCTCAAATTTCCCGTCGCGTTTGATAAGCGGATGGGTGAGACGGTCTCCTGAATGAATGAACTTATAGGAACCGAATTTGCCCTTTACGCACAAAAGCCCTCTGTTTGACGGTCCGTCAGCCGGATCAACCCCCACGATCCGGTTATTCTTCACCAGAAGATCCATCTGGCAGCCTGTGGCACAATGGGGACAGGTGGTCCGTACCTTTTTAACCTCAAAGGCCCTGTAATGCCTCTGCTGATCCTTAGAGGAAAGAGCCCCTGTGGGACAGTTTGACACACAATTTCCGCAGGATTCACAAATGGACTCTCTCCACGGAAGCTGATAGCTGGGGCTCATGCGGGTATCAAAACCGCGGTTGGAAACGCTGATGACATCACGCCCCTGAAGCTGTTGGCATACTCTGGTACAACGCCTGCACATAATACATTTTTCAGGATGGAAGGAAAAGAAAGGATTGCTGCTGTCCGTTTCATTCGTCCCTACTCTCTTTCCGTAGGTGAAGCTGGTTTTTTCCACGCCGTATTCCAGACAGTAATCCTGAAGCCTGCATTCCCCGTTGGACGCGCAGTCAAAGCAGCTGAGCACATGATTGCTCAAAAGGAGGTCCAGGATAAACCGCCGGGACTCCACCACCCGTTCCGATCTGGTGGATACTTTCATTCCAGGAGCACAGTGCTCGGAGCAGGAAGGAACCAGTCCTCCCTTTCGTCCACCCTCGATTTCCACCACGCACATCCGGCAAGAGCCGTCCGGTGCCAGTTCTTTCATATGACAAAGGGTGGGAATCTCAATATCCAGTGTTTTACAGGCCTCCAAAATGGTGGTTCCCTTTTGAACGGCAATGGCGCGTCCGTCGATTTCCAGTTCAATCATAGAGTTGTTTTTCTCTGTTTCTAACACAGTATTCTCCTCCTTCTCCATTAACTGATACAAGCTTCGAATTCATCTCTGTAGCCGGCTAAGGCAGAATTCACAGAAACTGATACCGATTGGCCAAGTCCGCACGCGGACAAATAAGTAATATGTTCCAGCATTTTTTCAAGCCTTTCAATATCCCCCGGCCTGCCCTTATGACGCTGAAAATTATGAAGCAGCTCTAAAAGCCGCGTGGTGCCCAGCCGGCAGGGAGTGCATTTGCCGCAGGACTCATGGACAAAAAATTCCATGACACTTGTGATATAGTCCACAACGCTTACGCTGTCATCCATTACCACGATGGCACCGGATCCCACGGCCAGCTTATTGGACCAGAAATCTCCGTAATCATACAGCCGGCCCTTGATCTGCCCGCTGGTTCCGATGGGGCCGGATTGCCCTCCAAAATGGCAGAATTTAATGGGCCTCCCTGTGGAGGTGCCGCCTCCGTATTCCTCGCTGTAGAGAATCTCATCAAGGGGCGTGCCAAGCTGAATCTCATAAATGCCCCTGTTTTTAATATGCCCGGATAAACAGATGAGCTTGGTGCCGCCGCCATCCTTTGTGCCAAGCTGTAAAAACGCTTCTCCGCCCATATTGATGACAGCCGGAACGCAGGCAAAGGATTCCACATTGTTTACCAGCGTTGGCTTCCGGTAAAGTCCCACATCAGCCAGGTGGGGAGGTTTCACCCTTGGCCGCCCGGTTTTGCCCTCCACCGAATTAAGGAGCGCCGAGTTCTCTCCGCAGACATAAGCGCCGCCGCCGGAAACAATGTGGAGATGAAAGTCAAAACCGTCAATCCCCATGATCTTATTTCCCAGATAACCGGCAGCCAGTGCGTTGCTTACCGCCTGATGGAACACTGCCTGGATGTGGCGGTATTCCCCCCTGATATAAATGTAACCGTCGTTGGAACCGAAAACATATCCTGCGATCAGCATGCCTTCAATAATGCTGAGAGGATCCTTTTCCAGCAGCAGCTTATCCTTAAAGGTGCCGGGTTCCCCTTCGTCTGCGTTGCAGACGACATATTTGGGAGTATCGGTGCTGCCGTATAAATGGCGCCATTTGCGGCCTAAGGGATAGGCTGCTCCGCCTCTTCCGCGAAGCGAAGCGGTGTCCAATTCACCTAAAATATCCTCCCTGTCCATTGTTACAGCTTTTTGCAGCGCTGCAAAACCGCCGTATTTTATATATTCCTCAACGGAAGTGGAATCCGTCATTTTTCCCACTCGTTTTAAAAGGACCGGTTCTTTCATTGCCATTTTGTTTCCCCCTTTCAGCCTATACGGCTATTTTGCCTCTGCGCAGGTCATCGATCAAAGCAGATATTTTTTCGTCGCTGAGATTGCCAAATACCGTATCCTTGATTTTAATGACAGGACCAATGTCGCAGGCGCCCACACACGGAATATAGTGGTAGGCAAAAAGACCGTCATCAGTCGTCTTTCCCATGGGTATGCCAAGCTTTTTCTCCAAGGATAAACACACCTCTTCTGCGCGGGAGAAATGGCAGGGCGAGCTGTTGCAGATCTTAAGGACATATTTTGCCTGAGATTTCTCCTTTAACATGGCGTAATAGCTGACAATCTCATACACCCTGGTTTCGGTCATATGCAGCTCTTCTGCCACCATGGCCGCAGTTTCTTTGTCAATATAGCCTTCTTCCGAAGCAAATTGAAGATCAATTAAAATTTCCAAAATGTTTTCCTGCTTTGCTCCATCCTGACGGATGATCCTCAGCTTCTCTTCCCTTACCCTTGTATCCATTGCAATGACCCTTTCTTTCATTTTATTTTTACTTCTCATTCCTTTTTGGCGTCCTCTTTCTGCCCATACATACAAAAGCAGGGCAGGGCAAAAGCCAGTGCTCCGCCGATGGCGTTTCCGATAAAGACAAACACCGTATTCTGCAGGTAATTCAGCCAGGTGATCGAAGACTCGCCTGAAAAGATTGCTGCAGGAATGACAAAAGCGTTTGCCACCACATGCTGAAATCCCAAGACCACAAAAATCATGATAGGAAACCACATTCCTGCCATCTTTGCGGTAAAATCCTTGGCGCTGGTAGCAAACCATACAGCCATGCAGACAAAGATGTTGCAGCCGATAGCAGAAACCAGGGCCACCATAGGCGGATCACTGATCTTAGCGTTGGCAACAGCCATGGTTTTGGCCAAAAAAGCCCCTTCCGTCAGCCCCACAAAATGCCCGAACGAGTAGGCAACGATAATGCTTCCAACCATATTTCCTGCCATGACCACCACCCAGTTATAAGTCAAATCCCAAAAGGAGATCTTTTTCTGGAACAAGCCGATGGCCATGATCATCATATTTCCGGTGGCTAATTCTCCTCCAACCAGCACAATCGCCATGAGTCCCATNNAAATGTTGCAAAGCTCCCCCACTGGGCAGGCACTGTTCCCTGAACACGTATGCAGGCTAAAAAACCTTCTGCGATAAATGAACCGCCTAGAATAGAAAGTAAAAATAATCTTAAAAAAGACAACCTTTTTTTTATTTGGGCCTTATCTCCCAAAATATCCAAAACTTCTGCCGGACTAAAGAATCCCATTTCCCCCTCCTATGTAACATCATTCATTTTTTACTGTTTTCTGGTTCCAATTTTGTACTTCTTCCGGTGTGTTTAAATTTACTATAGCGTTCATTTCCGTATTGCTCAAACAATACAGTCCCACATGCAGAGCAGGAAAAGCGCTGCGAGGTTTCAGCTCTCCTTGATCCATTTGTTTTTTCAAAACAGGAAGGCAGGACTTATGGTAAAAAGCGAGCAAAGGCTCTAATTTCCCCTGATGACTGCATACCAAAACCTGTTCTTGTTCCAGTTTCCGGTACATCCGGCCGATCAGCCCAATATCCGGTAAAGGCATATCGCAGGCCATAATAAAAATGTATTCCGTCTGAGCCTGCTCTAAAGCAGTACTTATCCCGCCCATGGGACCCTTTTCCATATAGTGATCCTCTAAAACGCGAAGCTCTGTAAAATCCGTCCGGCCGTCAAACTTGGCTTTTGTATTGCTGACCAGAACCACCTGTTCAAACAGGCTTTGCAGCTTCCCCACTGTTTGCAGCAGCAAATACTCCTCGTCATCCATCAAAAATGCTTTGTCAAAACCCATTCTCCGGCTTTTTCCTCCGCATAATATGGCTGCTGTTACATTTTCTATTTTTTTATTTGCATTTTTGAAAGAAATCACCTCCTGTATTTGTTTTTCTATGAAACGCACCGGACAATAATCCCTAAAAAACTTTTTTAACTAAAAAACTTTTTTTAGCAATAAAATATTTTTAGGATGTTTTTTTATATTAACACTCCAACAAGCTTATGTCAATATACACAAAAGAGTATATCGGTTCCATCCAATTTTGTTCATAATACACAATTCTGAATTATTTTATTTTTTTCTCGTTATGTTTTTCTCAATTTCTTCTCCTTGTTTTTCCGACTTTTTTCAGGCAATACAAACAATTGTGTCACTGAAACACCAGATGCCAGGCTTTTCACTGTTTCTGTAATAAAAATTAAGACAAAGTATNNCGCGACAGCCGAAGCAATGCAGTCCTTAAAAGAGAGAAGATTTTTTGTTAAATATATCACGCATTTTCGACGGTTTTCCGCAAGTTTTCCATGTTGAACCCATGTTAGGAACGTGTTATAATTAAAATAATTTCGCACAGAATTATATTGGGTTTACCAAAAAAGTGCAGCAAATTTTCGAAAACGGAGTATATATGAGTACAGAAAACACAACTCTTCTGCAAGCCAGACATATGGTATTAATCGGAGCAACGGGACGGAACAGCGGAAAAACAACCCTGGCGCTTCAGATTATCCATGCCTTTAAGGAGGAAATACCGGTTATTGCATTCAAACTGATAACCATAAGGAACCATGGGGATATATGCCCCAGAGGAGGCCAGGGCTGCGGGATCTGCCACGGGCTGAAAGGCTCCTTTGACATTACGCTGGAGACCGGTACCGGGACAAAAGATACCATGCTATTAAAAAAGGCCGGAGCAAATCAGGTTTATCTCATCCGGGCCTATAAGGAAAATTTGAGAGAGGCGTTAGAGGAAGCGCTGAAGCTGGTCCCAAATAACGCCCTTGTTCTATGTGAATCCAACAGTGTGCGCCTGGTAGCTGAACCCGCCTTTTTTGTCATGATTCAAAGCAACGCTTCTTCCAGTATAAAACCTACGGCAGAGGCAGTAATGGAGTATGCAGATATAATTCTTCCACAAGATGAAGTTTCCTTTGAGAATTTTGTTCAGGGGCAGTTATATCAGAAGATAAAACCTTGTTTTTCAGGACTAAACCAATGAAAAAGGAGTCAGGCTTTGAAAAGCCCGGCTCCTGATTTTTTCAAATCAAAGAGGCTGTGCACGAATTACTTCGTGCGGCAGCCCCTTATTTTTAAGATATTATTTTTAATATTTTGGTGACGTCCGATTTTCTTAAGGTTTTTTCTAAAATATGAATGGCTTTATTTTTAGCGTCATCTTTCGAATCTTCCACTTGAAAAAAATCTCCGCTCTCTTCCCATTGAAAGGAAGTTCCATATAGAAATGAGGACCAATTTACGTTTATACTTTTATAACTGGAAATTGCAGTAATGAGGAGTTTTTCCAGTAACTCTGATTGGGCTGCATTCATTTCCTTTTTGCCCAAGCCGCTTACCACTTTAAGCATTTCGGTGCTTTGCGGAGGGTTATTTTCCAGGATCCTATAAATTCTTTCTGCATTAGTACTCAAAGAAGTATTTTCTTGAATTGTCTTTAATAAAAAATATAACTCCTTAGATAAATAAACCGTTTTATGACGATAAATCTTGCAATAAAAGATCTCATGGATGTCGATTAAATGAATGGCATCCTGCCATGTACAGCCAATATCCTCTAATGATTTTATATACGGGTCTTTATTACAACCTATTAAGCCGAATTCATTTATATAATCTAACAAAATTTTACTTGATTGCTTCATAATTCCACCATTTCTTTCTTACAATGTAGGATTTCCCCTTCCATCTAATGCGATTCCCCCATAGTTTCCGGCGCCACTTCCCGGCTGGTTTCCAAAGGAGAATCAGAGGTCTTACTTCCCTCCCAGTACCGGTATCCAAACACGCCCCCAACCGTCAGGCAAACCAGCAGAAACAAGGCAAGCAGAAAACGAAGAAACCCTATAAGGATCTCCCGTCCCCGGTTTCTTCTGCGTCTGCGGCTGCGCCCTCTCATCCTATCATAATCTTCCGGTTTCATCTGTAGTTTTCCCCATCCTTCCCCTATGGTTAGTCAGAAAAATACTTCTTATATATTTCAAAAAAATTCGTGGCAGTTGTCCTGTCATCTTTGGAGAATTTTACATCCTTCCAAATCTCAGTGCTGAAGGTGACCGGATTTTCTTTCTTAAACTGGGAATAGATTTGATCAAAGGCTTCCCTCTTCCGTTTCCGGTAAAGCCCGGCTTTCCTTTCCTGGGTGGCGTCTTCATCATAATCGTTTACGCAATGGATGATATAATATTTGCCCTTATCCTCCACCACCTGACTGATCTGTCCTGCAGTAAGAGAAAAGGCAGCATCCTCATAGGGGCCTGGGTTCTCCCCTCTGCCGATCTTGCATGTGGTGGCTGGATTCTCCGAATATTCCCTGGCAAGCGAGGAAAAATCAGCCCCTTCGGCTTCTGCCTTTAAAAGCACATCCGAAGCTACGGCCCCATCGGACACAACAATCTGATCCACCTGGATCACCTTGGCTTCGCTGTCGCTGATCTCCAGATTCATGTCCTTTGTCAGTTCATCCACAACCTTATTGGATAAATAATATTCTTCATACATCGTCCGCACATCCGTTTCTGTGGCTCCCATGTAGGAGATATCTTCCTTTGTCAGAGAAGAAAAATATTCTTCTGAAGCCTTACGGACCTCTTCCTTTTCAGCACTGGTTAAGGTGATTCCCTTATTCTTTGCCAGAAGATTCATCATCTTCATTTCCTGAAGAAATTCCTTCACCTGATCCACCAGATAGGTTTCAAAGGTCTGTCCGCCTGGTAAGTCCACTCCCCAGATCTGGTTGGTATAAATCTGCTGATACCGGTTCCTCTCTGTAGCTACAATTACCATGGATTGGGGCAGCGTATATGCCTTTGTCTCAAANNGATTGCCGCCGCAGCAGTCAGAAGGACTTTTCCCACACTCTTACGTTGACCTTTCATGAGCATACCTCTTTTCACGCTGCTTAAAGCAGCTTCAGTATTTTCAGGACCCCGTCATTTACATTAGTGTCCGTCCGGAATCTGGCAGCGGCCTTTACTTCTTCCCTGGCGTTTCCTACGGCAAAGCTGTAATAAGCCTGCTTTAACATTTCAATATCATTTAACTGATCGCCAAAGGTCATGGTCTCTTCCGGTTTGATTCCCAGGCTTTCCTGAAGAAGCTTCACCGCCTGCCCTTTGTTAATTCCCGGTCTCATACAGTCCAGCCACATGTCACCTGCTATGGTCATCTTAAGGCGGTCCGCATACTTTTCCCTCAAGGTTCTGGTATGAGCCTCCACATCTGTCTTGCGGTACACGGAGACCTTGATGAATTCAGATTCCACCCTGGTCAAATCCTCCACTTGCTTCACATGGAACCGGTAGCCGTTTACGATCCAGTCCAGGAATTCACGGTTTTCCGTCTCCGCATATATCACATCAGGTCCGCTGAGCAGGATATCAAGCCCTTCCATATTCCTAACCTCATACACCATATCCATGACCGTTTTTCGTTCAATGGTGTTGATGTACAGACTCCTCCCATGGCAGCCTACATAGGCACCGTTATCCGAAAGATAGAATACTTTTTCCTTAATGGGTTCAAATATTGATTCAATGCTGAGCCACTGGCGTCCGCTGGCCGCGGCGAACTGAATCCCTTTTGCACGCAGCTTTAAAATTACATCATACAGCTCAGGATTCAGCTCGTGGCTTNNCACAAGAGTCCCGTCAATATCCGATGCAATCAGTTTAATCATTCCTTGCCCTCCTGTTCAAACATCTGCTTTATCTCCTGGTACACACGTCCTACAGGCAATCCTACTACATTATTATAATCGCCGTCAATCCCTTTAATAAAAGCCGCGAATTTTCCCTGTATCCCATACGCCCCGGCTTTGTCCATAGGCTCCCCACTGTCTGCATAAGTTCTTATCTCCCCGTCTGACATGGGATAGAGATGGACATCGGTCTTTTCCACAAATGACTTAACTTTATTCCCACCAACTCCACAATACACCAGGGTAACCCCTGTGTATACCTGATGGGTCTTCCCTTCTATCAGGGAGATCATCCGGTAAGCGTCTTCATGACTGACCGGCTTTCCCAGAATCTCACCGCCGGCTGCAACTATGGTATCCGCGCCGATGACATAAGTCCCTGCCTGCTGGCGGCTGGCAACGTCTTCCGCCTTTTGGCGGGACAGCTC
>DJBG01000050.1:0-17438 GCA_002429965.1 Hungatella sp. UBA5982 | reverse complement strand
TATATGTGAAATCAGCCATGTAAAAAATCAAAAGGCTCAATGCCACCAACCGTTCAAAATTTTCCGGAATCATTCCTGCCATCGCACTGACAAATCCGTTTAGGAACCGGAAATAAAAAATTCCTAAAAATCCCCATGCAATGCTGCTTTCCATACAGATGATCCCTTTGTAATTAAACAGCTTCCGGCTGTAATCCCACCAGAAAGAACCAAACAGCCTTATCATCATATGAGCTGTCACAAGCTCCATAAAGGTTGCCATAACCATAGAGGCAAAGTAAAGATGAATCGGATTGCCTGCCAGAGGCTTAAGCAGGATCATTGCTCCAGCGGCGCCAAATCCATAGATGATACAAAATGGTCCATGCCCAAATCCACGATTCAGCACAGGCCTTTTATTCTCATAGCTGAGTACGGTACATTCAAGAAGGTATCCAAGAAAACTGAACAGGAAAAAACAGTTTATCCCGTGATAAATTGACATATCCATTTTACCTCCAATTTTAACAATTTTTGAACTTGTTAAAGTATAATATGGATATCTTAAGAAATCAAGGACTATTTTCTTACGATTCCCAGAAAACTTTCTTCTTTATTCCCGTGGATGCAACGAGCCATAGTCAAGCTCACTTGACCTTGGCGACTGCCCACGAGGCCAAATACCAGGATACTTTCTGCGAGTATTTGACTAATAATACTGCGCGATAAAAAGCGCAAGCAAGATTCCTAAAATTGCCCCTGCCGCTACCTGGAGAGGAGTATGTCCCACATATTCTTTAAGCCTTTCCTGTAGTATCTCTCCGCTAAGCTCAAATGGATTTTCCAGCAGAATGCTGTTTAACAGCTTGGCCTGCTTTCCAGTTTCCCTGCGTACTCCCATGGCATCATACATGACAATCATGGAAAGGACAAAACTGACCGCAAACTCAAAAGAACCGACGCCATAGCGGTAAATGGCGGCGGTCGTCAACGCACATACCGTTGAGGAATGGGAACTGGGCATACCCCCAGATCCCACAAGCCTCTCCGGATTAAAATTTTTGTTTAGGGCCAGATCAATGATTGTTTTTAAAACCTGTGCTACCATCCAACCGGCAACTCCAGTGATCAAAACCTGATTCCCAAGTAAATCTTCCCAAAATGTCATGGTTTCCTCCGTCTTATGCAGCGCTCTTCTTTCCTAAACCGAATAAGATCCAACGCTTGATCCTGGCCATTGTTTCAATGAGACCGCAAAATTTGTCTGAATAAATGATCACCATCCCATCCCAGCTCTTTGGTGGGATGGGCGTCAGCGGCCACATATGGCGTAAGATCATATCTTTCTCTTTTTCTGTCAGTTCAAAATATTTTACCGCATTATTTAATGCAGCCCGGGGATGAGTAAAACCATGGAAGTGCTCCCCGGTTTCCTTTGCATGGGTGTGCCAGTCATACAAAAACAAATCATGTAGAAGACCAGCTCTTGCGACTGCTTCATAATCCCAGCCCATCTTCCTGCAGATGCGGTAGCCCATATAGGACACCTTAATGCAGTGGGCCTTGCAGGTTGTATCGCCATGCTGCATATAATTATCCATGGACTGAAATACCGGACTATCTATGATGTCCCTGACACAGTCCATATAATCCGTATCTTCACAATAATCTTCCCGTTCTACCCAGGTAGAATCTTCTGCCCATCGGATCGCTTCTTCTTTTTCTTCCCGGGTTAAATACATGTTTTCCATCCTTATTCTAACGCTTCTTTCCTGATCCATGGCCTGCTTAATAACCAATCAGCCAATCATAAAGTTCCTGATATTTCATGGCTGAAGTTTTCCATGAGTAATCCTTTGCCATGGCGCGGTCAATGATTTTGTTCCACTCACGCTTCTTATCGTAGTAAACCCCCTCCGCGTACCGGATAATTCCTAACATCTCGTGAGCGTTATAATTGGAGAAAGAAAAGCCGGTTCCCCGGTTCTCAAACTCATTAAACGACTCTACCGTATCCTTTAAACCGCCGGTTTCCCGTACAATGGGCACGGTGCCATACCGGAGAGCCATAAGCTGGCTCAGCCCGCATGGTTCAAACAGGGATGGCATAAGAAACGCATCACATGCGGCGTAAATCTTATGGGACATTGCCTCCGAATAATAAATATTGGCGGAAACCTTATCCTGGTATTTCCACGCATAATGGCGGAACATATTCTCATACCGTTCTTCCCCTGTACCAAGGACTACCAGCTGGATATCATCGCTGCACAGCTCATCGATCACGCACTGGATCAGATCCAGTCCCTTCTGGTCTGTCAGCCTGGAAACGATACCGATCATAAACTTCTTCTCATCCTGATTCAGTCCCAGTTCCTGCTGCAACTCCCGCTTATTCTTCACCTTTTCCTTTCGGAAATTTTTCAAATTATAATTCTTTTCAATATACTGATCGGTTTCCGGATCAAACTCCTCATAATCAATGCCGTTGACAATCCCCCGGAGGCTGCCTGCCCGTGCACGCATCAGGCCATCCAGCCCTTCTCCGTAAAACGGCATCTTGATTTCTTCCGCATAGGTATCGCTGACCGTAGTGATGGCATCGGCGTAAACAATGCCGCCCTTTAACAGATTGCCATCCTTATAAGCCTCCAGCTTATCCGGCGTAAAATAATAATCCGGAAGGCAGGTAAGCTTTTGTATGGTCTTAACATCCCATACGCCCTGGAACTTTAAATTGTGAATCGTGATTATGGATTTCATTTTCCGGAAAAACTCTCCATCATGAAAACGGTCCTTTAATAAAACAGGAATAAGGGCTGTCTGCCAGTCATGGCAGTGAACTACATCAGGCTGGAAGCCGATGACTGGGAGGGCTGACAAGGCTGCTCTGGAGAAAAAACAAAATTTTTCCAGATCATTGTACCAGTCCCCATAGGGTTTGGAACCGTTATAATATTCTTCGTTATCAATAAAGTAAAAGGTAATGCCATCATAAACATACTGTAGAATTCCCACATACCTGTTCTGTCCAAGATAATCCATATAAAAATGGTCAATATAGGTCATCTGGTTTCTCAGTTCTTCCTTGATACACAGGTATTTGGGAATCATGACTCTTACATCGAAATACTCTTTATCGAAGCACTTGGGAAGGGATCCCACAACATCTGCGAGACCTCCTGTTTTAATAAAAGGTACTGCCTCTGATGCTACGAATAATATCTTCTTCATCCAAAAACCTCCCTTATCCTTTCCCTCTGGGGTATTGCCGATTTTTATTTAGTATACTGCATTTTAAGGAAATAAGGAAGTATCAAAATTTACAAATTAGGAAAGTTTTTTATAGTCCAGTCTTATCTTATCGGCAATTAAAGCAATAAATTCAGAATTCGTAGGCTTTCCTTTGCCGGTGCTTACCGTATATCCAAACAAATCATTGATGGTATCCATCTTTCCCCTGCTCCATGCCACCTCTATGGCATGACGAATGGCACGCTCCACTCTGCTGGGAGTTGTCTGATGTTTCTTTGCAATGGATGGGTAGAGTATCTTTGTCACAGAGGTTAGCATTTCCTGATCCTGTACGGAGATGACAATGGCATCCCTCAAATACTGGTATCCCTTAATATGCGCAGGAATGCCAATTTCATGAAGCATTTGAGTTACATCATTTTCCAGGTTCTGTTCCATGTATTCCGTTTTATTGACATAGGGTTTTACTTTTTTCATCCCCTGAAGGCTGGGAGCTTTCGACTTCCTCTGTCCTACTCTTCGTACCTTATCGACGATAATATCCTTATTAAACGGCTTCATTATGTAGTAATTTGCTCCCATTCGGAAAGCATCTTCAGTGATATTCTCGCTTCCTGCTGCTGTTACCATGATAAACGACGGAATCTTTGTAACTGCACCATTTCCGCGTACCCGCTCCATTACCGTTATTCCGTCCATTCTCGGCATAATTACATCCAATAAGACAACATCAGGATTTGTTTTGAGGATCATGTTATAAGCGTCTTCGCCATTATCCGCTCTTCCTACTACGTGAAAATCCTCCTCTCCCTCCAGTATATCATTCAGCAGATTCAATGTCTGCAGGTTATCATCCGCAATCGCAATACTAATTTCTGACATATTGGTACTCTCCTTCTGATTCTTTTAAATAGATTAAAACTAGTGTAAAGCCATTATAGTCTTGCCCTGGCTCATGCCGCAATGGGATTCTATCGCATTATTCGACAAAAGGAACTGTTTTTTAAGTGATATTCCGGAATACTTTTTTACCTTTGATGCGTCAGAGGTCGAAAAGCCCTCCCCCGGTCTAAAGCACTGCCGGGCTTCTTATACTTCAACAGTGTTGAAAATTGAAACTCCTTGTCGTCAAAAAAATTCCGAAATTTTCCATCCCACGGTTCTTATATTATCACATTATAATTACCTTGAAAAGCATAATTTATAAAATTACACATTTTTTGTAACTTAAATTACTACATTTCGACTATTAAGTAAAATATATCTGTATATTTATTGTTAAAAACTCCCTAAAACAATATTCTTTCTCTAAAATCCGTTGTAATTATTATTATTTAAACAAAAATAGGAAAAAAGAAAAGAACGGCGCCGCAAGTACTTACGATTCTGTTCTTTTCTTTCCTGGCTTTTAAACTCAGTGATTGATCATGTTTTCGATGAATATACCATACCCTCTTGTTGAGTCCTGGATAAACACGTGGGTTACGGCCCCTATCAGCTTTCCATCCTGCATAATCGGGCTTCCTGACATGCCCTGTACGATGCCGCCGGTCAGAGCCAAGAGGTCCGGATCCGTGACCTTAATCACCATTCCTTTGCTTTTATGAGTGGTGGAATAATCCACTCGCTGTATTTCAATCTCATAATCTCTTACTTTTCCGGATACATCACTTCGGATGTAGGCCGTGACCTTCTTCACATCCTGCCGATAGCCAATGGGAATGGCATCCTGTCCCATGCTCTGCTTAAATCTCTCATTTACATTTCCAAATATTCCTTCTTCTGTATTGGCGGTAATGGTTCCCAGGGTGGAGCCTGGTCCATAATAGATGATACCGCTCATCACACCCGGCTTTCCAAAGGTTCCCTTTTCAATTCCCAGGATCGCTGTTTCATAAAGGGCTCCATCGGTAATCTGGACTACATTACCGGTGTCACTGTCGCTGATTCCATGGCCCAGTGCGCCAAACTGTCCGTTCATGTCCACATAAGTCATGGTACCAATTCCCTGAGTGTCATCCCTGACCCAGACTCCCAGCTTGTAGGTTCCGTCTTCCGCTTCCGTGGGATTCATCTTTACATCAATGGTTTCCCCGCTCCGTCTGACTTTTAGCACTGCCTCAGCAGCGCCTATTTTACTCAGCTCGTTCATCAGAGTTTCCTTATCTTTTAGAGGCGTTCCATTGATGGCTTCAATGTAATCCCCTGATTGCAGAACCCCGAAAGCCGGTTCCACAACCATTCCGTCCTTTTTTGTCACATCACCGGTACCAATCACCATGATACCGTCAGATTTTAAGTAGATCCCAATGGGAGTGCCGCAAGGAATGGCATATTTGGTATCTACTACATTCACCTGTATGTCCTTTAATTGGATCCATCCAAACAGCTTTAGCCCCAGCTTATAACTTCCCTGGTTTTCCGAATATAGGGAAAATGGCTGGTTTATTTGAAGATGGATCTTATCGGAAGGAATATTTGTCCCGTTATTTAATACCACTTCCTCGCTGTCGGAAGACAGCGTTACATCAAAAGGCATGGAGAAATGAAACTGCTCTTCTTCCTGTGCAACGATATTCAACTTGTCGGGAATTACCCGCTTCATATAGAACCAGGAAAATCCGATGCAAAAGATCAGGCTGATCCAGAACGCTCTTACTATAAATTTATGAAATTTATTTTTTCCCATCTCGCATACCTCCTTAGGTGAATGAAAGGAGACAATTTTTTTGCTCCTCTCTTAGTATGTGAGAAATTATTTAAATCACACTGTCATATTTTAGTTGTAACTATTTTCTTTCGGTGGCAGCTTTTCAATAGAATGAAAATCTATATTAGCCTTTTGTTCCTTCTGGCTGAACTTTTCAAATTCAATAATTTCAAAAAAGGATGTTATGCACATTCTTTTTATTTACTATTATGATCTCCTTTTTTTTATTGATTAAACAATAAAAAATGATTAATAAGTGTACAAAGCAAATTGTTGAAATTGGCTTAAATAAAGGCTTTTCCACTGATTTCATACGTTTTCTTTCCCTTCTGTCCCGGTATCCCTAACCCCTTTTACCTTTTTGTAATTAGAGCACATTACAAAATAGTGTAGAATTAAAGCAGGAAATATTGTATAATTCTCTAATAAAAGGGGAGCTGATACGAAGTGAATTTATCGTTTGCTGTTTTAAAAATCCGGAAAGAAAGGGGGATTATAATATAATGAATGCAGAACAAATGTGGAATGAATTTGTGACTGGAAATCAAATTAAGGAAACAGAATATCAGTCATGGGCGTTTGGTGTTGATGCCGATGAGCTGGCAGATTTAGTACTAAGAGGCATTAAAACCGGAACAGCCTCTGCATATCCCTTATATGAAGTGGAAAACGAAGCACTGCCAAAAGCAGGAGATTATAGTATTATTCTCGACTCAAAAGATGAAGCGGTATGTATTATTAAAACAACGAAAGTTTATATCGTTCCATTTAGGGAGGTTCGTGAGGAACACGCTGGGAAAGAAGGCGAAGGCGATGGTTCATTGGAATATTGGAGAAAAGTACACATTGAATTTTTTAGTCAAAATATGTCTGAAGCCGGAAGACTATTTGATGAAGATATGCCGGTAGTATGTGAGGAATTTGAATTAGTATATAGACCATAAAGTTTGGGTTATTGATAATCAAATAAGCGGCATAACCGGTGGGGAGGATGATATAATGGCGGTGGAAAATCAATACTTATCAGATGTAGAAACAATATTATCTCATAGACATGACAATGGGGCTGACCTATGGGCAACTCCAGACAAACGGCTTTTGAAAGGATCCCCGTTTTCAACATTTGACAGCGTGCTTTATTTATCGGAGCTTGGAATGCCGCCAGAAGATCCTGTTTTAAAAGCTGCTGCTGATTTAATTTTCAGTGTATGGCAGGATGACGGGCGTTTTAAAATATATCCCAAAGGTAGTATTTATCCATGTCAAACGGCAATAGCTGCTAATGTATTGTGTCATTTGGGATATGACTCTGATAACAGAATTCAAAAAACCTTCCGGCACTTTTTGGATACACAATATAAAGACGGAGGCTGGCGCTGCAATAAGTTTTCATATGGGCATGGAGAAGAAACGGAGTAATCCAATCCAAAACCTACACTGAATGTGCTTGATGCCTTTCGATTTAGCGATTTTCTAAATAAAGAACAGGCACTTGATAAAGCCGTAGATTTTTTGCTTGAGCATTGGATCATACGTAAACCCATCGGTCCTTGTCATTATGGTATTGGAACGCTCTTTATGCAGGTTGAATACCCATTTCGCAATTACAATTTGTTTGAATATGTCTATATTTTATCTTTTTATGACCGTGCAAAAAAAGATAGCCGTTTCCTGGAAGCATTTGAAATTTTAAAGTCAAAAACCGTTCACGGTCAAATCATAGTTGAGCGCGTAGTCCCTAAATTGGCAAAACTCTCTTTCTGTAAAAAGGGGGAACCAAGCGCATTAGCAACAAAACGTTATAATGAAATCTTAGAAAATCTCAATAAAAAGTAATCATTATAAATTAGGAAAGACCCAGATAGTAAAAGATGCAGCCGTTCTGAAAAATAAAAGAATACAAAAAGATGCCGCAATCCTGCAAAAACATAGTGTTTATGCGGTTTGCGGCATTTTATCCCCCAGGGTACAGCTCAAAATCATGTCGGACGAGGAAGAGAAAGCGAAAATGAGCAGGCAAATAGAAAATTATTCTGCTGACGCATACAGGGGATTTGCTGCCCTAACCATATCAGCGTACTCTTTTTTCAATCCCTCAAAAGCGTTCTCAACTTCTTCCGGTATATTCACATGGGCAATAAATCCTTTGCCTCTCGGCCCATATCCGTCTGCATTGTCTGACAATCGGGGAATCTCACCCATTAACAGCGTTATATAACTGTCTATGTCCCACATTCCCCATATTTCTTCTTCAAAAAACAGCTCCGAGTTCTTTACTATCACATGAGCGCAGTATACGGCATAATTTATGATAATCACATCGTCAGCAGCATACTTCCTAAGTCCTGCTTCCATTCGGTGCTGCATCGATGCATCCTGTGCAAGAATGATACTTTTAAAAGAAATGTTATTTTCCTTCAGCAGTTCCAGAAGATATGTAATATTGTTCCCGCAATTTGTAGAATTACATTCCAGAAAATCTGCCTTTAACCCATACCTGTGTTCTATATATGCATCAAATATTTTTGCTTCCGGCAAACCGGCTGTTTCTATATCCGGGAATTCTTCATGCATTCTTAGGCGCAGGGTTTCTGTTGTATGACCTGCCCCGCCTACTATTAAGTATTTTTTTGCGATTCCCTTTTGCATCCCATGAGCCAGGATATCCCCGCCGCACATAATGCTGCCGCCGAAAAGGACCATTACATCTGCTTGTTCTATTCCATATTTCTTTCTCAGATCATCTGATGTCAATGCAGGAACATCCCTCTTCCCGCAAAAACCACCTAAAATGTTTACACATTCAGCAATATAACCCTTCAATATTATTTCCTTTCAATTCAACGATATCGGTTTATCTTCCAAAGGTGGCTTAAGGAAAAAAAGCAAAAGCCACAGCCAAAAAGATGGCCGGAAGCATATTAGCCACCTTGATCATCTTTCCCCAGATAAGATTCATGCCCACACAAAAAATCAAGACCGAACCGGTTAAGGACAAATTTGACAGGGCCTGGGGCGTCATAACGGGTTCAATCAATCTTGCCAGAAGGGTTATGGTTCCCTGAAACAGGGCAACCGGAATGGCCGAAAAGATACACCCTTTTCCAAGAGAAACCGTCATGACCAGAATGATGATCAAATCCAGGAGCGCTTTGGCAGCAAGAACCGTATAATCCCCGGAAATCCCATCCTTGATGGCGCCAACCACTGCCATGGCTCCGATGCAGACCGTAAGAGAGGCCGTTACAAATCCGTCTACAAATTTTGCATCGCCGCCGCTGTTTGTTTTTATTTTAAGCCATTCTCCAAACCGTTCCATGGCTGATTCAATGTTCATCCACTCTCCAAGGAGCGATCCTATGAAAAAAGAGAGGATGAGCATCATCGTTCCCCTGCCGGCAAGCTCTCCCTGCCGGATGACCAGCATTTCTTCCATAACGCCCTCAATACCAAGAAACAGCACACATATCCCGGCCCCGCTCATCAGCGTACGCTGATAGCGCTCCTCCATCTTCTTCCCAAAGAGAAGGCCGCCCAAGCCTCCTGCCGCAATCCCCGCCACATTAATCAGTGTTCCAAGTCCAATCATGCTCTCATACTCCCGGTTGTCATTATCATTTGCAAAAAGTCAAAAAGTTATCTGCCTTCTTTTGCCAGCCGCTTCATTTCCCTTGCATTGGCTCTCACTGCCTCGGTTATCTCCGCGCCTCCCAAAAGCCTTGCAAGCTCCTCTACCACCTCTTCCCCGCTCAAAGGGTGTATGGAAGTGGCCGTCCTGCCCTCTTCCACCGCTTTTGCGATCTCGTAATGGCAGTCAGCCATGGCAGCGATCTGAGGCAGATGAGTGATGCAGATCACCTGATGGTTCCCGGCAATGTAAGCCAGCTTTTCCGATACCTTCTGGGCCGTGCGCCCGCTGATTCCGGTGTCGATCTCATCAAATATCAAAGTAGGTATGTCATCGGTATCCGCAAGCACAGTCTTAATCGCCAGCATGATCCTGGACAGCTCGCCGCCGGAAGCTACCATGCCCAAAGGCTTTAAAGCTTCTCCCGGGTTGGTGGAGATTAAAAATTCCGCCTCATCAAAGCCATTAGCCGTATAGTGCCCAATACGTGAAAACTCCATGGAAAATTCCACATCAATGAAATTTAAGTCTTTAAGACCTTCCCTTATCTTTTCTGTCAGCTCCTTCGCCGTATGTTTTCTCATTTCGGATAATTGTCCGGAAAGAAGCTCCAGACGGTCCGNNCTTTTGGAGTTCTTCTGCCGTCTTCTTTCTGGCCCCGTCATAATCCTCCAACTCTTCCAGGCGTTTCTGCTTTTCTTCCAGATTCTTAAAAATCTGTATTAAGCTTCCTCCATATTTTGCTTCCAGATTTTGCAGGACGTCAAGCCGCTCTTCCATTTGCCTGTATTCATCTTCGTCAAAGGACATATCATCCATGTAAGAGGTTATTTCCCGGCTGATATCACTTAAAATGGAATCGGCATCAAATAGCTGGTCCCTTATGGCAGAGAGCCTGTCATCATAGGAAGCGACTCCTTCCACCTCTTTTAACGCACGGCTGATAACATCCGAATCCACAGCAGAATAAGCGCTGGAAAGGCTTTCGGTTATTTTTTTTGCATTCGAAAAAAGACGGTATCTGGAGGCCAGCTCTTCTTTTTCCCCTTCCTTTAATCCGGCATTCTCGATCTCTTCTATCTCGTAGCGGATAAAGTCCATTTCCCTGAGCCTGGCTTCCTCATCAAGCAGGAAGGAGGAAAGGCGGTCTTTTAGCCGGACATATTCCCGATAAGTATCTGAAATATTCTCTTTTAGCTCATGGGACTTTTTCTCCTGGTAGCGGTCCAGAATCTCAAGATGTTTTGATTTGTAGAGTAAAGACTGATGTTCATGCTGTCCATGAATATCGATGAGAAGGCCCGTGATATCCCGCAGTTTTCCTGCGGTTACGGTTTCGTCATTGATTTTGCTTAAACTTCTGGATGGCATGATCTTCTTTGAAATGATCACAGTGCCATCCCCATCGGGATAAACGTCAAACGCCTTTAACAGGCGGACTTTCTCCCGGTCCCTGACCGTAAAGATCAGTTCAATATAGGCGTATTCCGAGCCCTTTCTAATGATATCCTTCGGTGTCTTGCCTCCCAGGGCAATGGTAACCGAACCGATAATAATGGATTTGCCGGCTCCGGTTTCGCCGGTCAGGACATTAAAGCCCTGTCCAAATTCCACATCGGCTTTTTCGATCAGGGCTAAGTTCTTTACGTGTAATTCTGAAAGCATGGCGGCCTCCTTTATCCCGTAATGAGTTTTTTTAGTTTGTCCATCATAAGTATGGTATCATCGGCGCTTCGTATGGCGCACATAATGGTGTCGTCGCCTGCAATGCAACCTACCATTTCACTGAAATGAAGGGCATCAAGGGCTGCCGCCACTGCCATGGCCATGCCGGATACGGTCTTAATGACCAGAATATTCTGTGCCATGTCCATAGTTAAAAAGCCATCCCGCAGGATCCGGATGTATTTGTCGCTGAAGGTACCCTGGTTTTGAAGCACCACATATCTCTGCTTTCCTGACTCANNTAAGCTTCAGCTCCCTGATGTCTCTGGAAACCGTCGCCTGAGTGACTGTAAAGCCAGCCTGATTCAAATAATCAGCCAGCTCCTCCTGGGTCTCAATCTCGTGTTTTCCAATAAGTTCCACAATTTTGCTGTGTCGTTCCAGTTTCATAGTGCCCCTCCCTATATACCAGCCATCTTATTGCGCAGGTTATCTAAAAATGATATGTTTTTCAGCTTTATCAGTATGGTTTTAATATCCGACCGGCGTATCTCTATGCAATCGCCTGGATAGAGCTCCGTGGTCGTATCTCCGTCAAATACCGCAGCCTGGCTTACGCCCTTTTTCCCTGTCATCTCAATCTGGATCCAATCATCGGCGGAAAGGACGATACTCCTTGTCCCCAGGGCATGGGAACAGATAGGAGTCAGGACCACCATTTTAGAATCCGGTACAATGATCGGCCCTCCTGCGGAAAGATTGTAGGCGGTGGAGCCGGTGGGCGTTGCCGCAATGAGCCCATCCGCCCGGTATTCATTTAAGAATTCCTGATTTACATAAACCTTAAATTGAAGCATCTTTAATTGCTCACTTCTGGTTATGACGATTTCATTTAAGGCAATATCCTGGCAGACAGTCGTTCCCTTCCGGTAAATACTGCCGTCTAACATCATCCGCTCTTCCAGCTTATAATCACTGGCAAGAAGGGCGGAAAGAGCGTCATTGATATCCTCTGTACGGGATACCTGTGTTAAGTACCCAAGGGTTCCCCGGTTGATCCCAATCATGGGAATATTCCGGCCTGCTAAATCTCTGGCCGCCTGTATAAGGGTTCCGTCGCCGCCTAAAGTGATGATGCACTCCGTCTCTTCCGGAACCATGGCAGCATCGGTATAATGGCTTTTCCCCTGCCTCTTCTCCCGGTCTTCTCCCCCGATCAGACAAACCGCCCCATGACCGGTAAGATAGTCACGAATGGCTTTTGCAGTCTCTCTGGCCCCCTCTTTATCAGGGTTCATGATTACATAATAATACTTCATAATAAAACTCCTTACCTGCAAAGATACGAGCAATCCGCTTCGTTGCTTGCTTGTAACAGGCCGCCTTAGCGGCTTATTAAATCGCCGTGAGCCTCTTCCACAATCCGTTCCGGATCAAAGTCACCTTCCAGGCATACTTCTCCTGACTGATGATTTTTTAAGTGAAGGAGATACTCTATGTTCCCTTCCGGCCCCTTAATGGGGGAATATTCCAGATGAAGCACCTTAAAACCAATGCTCAACGCATGGGAAATAACCATCCGGATCACCTCCAGATGGACGGACTTCTCCCTTACCACACCTTTTTTCCCTACCTTCTCCCGGCCGGCTTCAAACTGGGGTTTTATAAGGCACACGACCTCCCCATCATCCGTTAGAAGGGCTTTCACAGGTCCCAACACCTTTGTCAGAGAAATAAAGGAAACATCAATGGAGGAAAATTCTATTGGGTCAGCCATATCCTTAAGAGTAACATAACGGATGTTGGTTTTTTCCATACACACCACCCGCTCATCGTTCCTCAGCTTCCATGCAAGCTGGCCATGGCCAACATCCACCGCATAAACCTTAATGGCCCCGTTCTGAAGCATGCAGTCCGTGAAACCGCCTGTGGAGGCCCCTACATCCATGCATACCTTGCCTTCCAGGGTCACGTCAAAATGAGTCATGGCCTTTTCAAGCTTTAAGCCGCCACGGCTCACGTACCGCAGAGTACTTCCTCTTACCTCGATGTTTGCATTTTCATCAAATGTGGTACCCGCTTTGTCCTCCTTCTCGCCCCCTACATAGACGATCCCGGACATAATGACAGCTTTTGCCTTTTCCCTGGATTCAGCCAGTCCCCGCTTTACTAAAAGCACATCCAACCGTTCTTTCATTCCTTTTTCATTTCCCTTGTTTTATCTTTGTAATTTGTTCTAGATGCATCAAACGGATATGCTTGCATATCCAGTTAATTCACAACTTTAAGGCTGCAAGGTATTTTCTTTCAGCCTTTTCCATTCCGCGTTTTGGCGCTCCATATCAAGATATTCCTTTTTAAGTCTCCATATGATAGAATCGCTGTCAATTCCCAACCCCTTCCGAAGCAGGGATACGTTGCCATGCTCCACATAGGAATCCGGCAGGGCGATATTCATGACCTTCACATGTGGATAATGCTCGTGGATATAGGCGGTGACACCGGGACCAAATCCTCCCTGGAAGACATTTTCTTCCAGAACCGCTATGAGCCAGTGCTTCTTTGCCAGACGGTCCACCAGCTCCCGGTCAAAGGGTTTTACAAAACGTCCGTTGGCCAGAGTGCAGTTCCAGCCTTCTGCTTTCAGCTTTTGCCTTACATGCTCCCCTGTGCTCACCATGCTGCCTACTGCTAAAAGAGCAATGTCCTCTTCCTCATAGAGCATCTCTCCCTTACCGTATTCAATGGGAGCACGAAAGTTCTTTAAGCCCTGGTAAGCCTCTCCTCTCGGATAGCGCACCGCAAACGGACCATTGTAGGACAGAGCGAACTCCATCCCATCCATAAGCTCCCATAAATTTTTCGGCGCAAATACACTCATATTCGGAATCGTAGTTAAATAGGATAAGTCAAAAATCCCCTGATGGGTCTCCCCGTCGCTGCCAACAAGTCCCGCCCTATCTATGGCAAAGACCACAGGCAGATTCTGGATGCACACATCATGGAGAATCTGGTCAAAGCTGCGCTGCAAAAAAGACGAATAAACGGCCACAACCGGCTTTAAGCCGCCTGCCGCCATTCCGGCTGCCGAAGTCACCGCATGCTCTTCTGCAATTCCAACGTCAAAAAAGCGGTCAGGGTACAGACGGGAAAACCGCTTTAAGCCTGTGCCATCCGGCATGGCTGCCGTTACCGCCACAATTCTTTTATCCTTCTCAGCCAGACGGCAGATGGTTTTGGAAAACACATCCGTATAGCTGGGATTTTTCTTCTTCTTTATCGGATCTCCGGTGATGATATCAAAAGGATCAACCCCATGGAACTTGGAAGGATTCTTTTCCGCCGGGGCATACCCCTTACCTTTCTGGGTGATCACATGGACCAGCACAGTATGGGGAAGCTTCTTTGCCTCCCGAAGGGCTCTGGAAAGAGCCTTTATATTATGACCGTCCACCGGGCCAAGATAGGTGATTCCCATATTCTCAAACAGCATCCCAGGTATGAGCAGCTGCTTGATGCCGTTCTTTGTCCTGCTGATCTTATCGATGATCTGTTCTCCTACAACCGGAATCCGGGACAGCACGTTGGTCACGTGCCTCTTTAAATCCAGATACCCTTCTCCGGTACGGATGCTGTTTAAATAGGTAGACATACCTCCTACATTTTCTGAGATGGACATATTGTTATCGTTGAGAATAATAATGAAATTCTTGTTCATTCTGGCCGCATTGTTTAAAGCCTCATAGGCCATGCCGCCTGTTAAGGCGCCGTCACCGATGACGGATACCACAAAATGATCCTCTCCCAGCACATCCCTTGCCTGGGCCAGTCCCAGCCCTGCCGAAATGGAGGTGGAACTGTGTCCGGTGTCAAAGGCATCACAGGGGCTTTCCTTTCTCTTGGGGAAGCCGCTTATGCCGCCGTATTGCCGCAGGTCGTCAAATTCTTCTCTCCTGCCGCTTAATATCTTATGGGTGTAGGACTGATGTCCTACATCCCAGATAACCTTATCCTTTGGAAGGTCAAAAGCCAGGTAAATGGCCATGGTCAGTTCCACCACACCTAAGTTGGAAGCCAGATGGCCCCCTGTTATGCTTATTTTTCCTACCAAAAAGTCGCGGATTTCCTGGCTTAATATATCAAGCTCCTGCTTTGTCAGATTTTTAATATCCTCTGGCCCGTTAATTAATTCCAGTATCATATTCTTATCAGATCCTTTATTTGCGTTATGGTTCTGCAGGGCTGAACTGCAACTTACTTTTCCCGGTTCACCAGCATCCGGATCAGTGCTTCCAGAAATTCATTCTTCCCGGGAAGCTCATGGAGACAGGAAATTGCCTCTTCCGAAATCATCTCTACANNTTTTTCATTCCTTCAAGGGTTACATAGGTGGTCTTATGGTTCTTTTCATCGCTGAGTACAGGCTTTCCGAGAACCTCTTCACTGCTGGTTAGATCCAGGATATCATCCTGTATCTGAAATGCCAGTCCCAGACAGGAGGCCATTTTCTCTACCACCTTCAGCTCTTTTTCATTCCCTCCGCTAAGAACAGCTCCGATCATCATGGCGGCCTCTAAAAGCGCCCCGGTTTTCAACCGGTAAATGAAATCAAGCTTTTCCCTTGGAACAGGCTTTCCTGCCAGCTCCACATCAACGGTCTGCCCGCCTATCATTCCAAAGATTCCTGTTTTTTCTGCTAAAATCCCCATGCATCTGGCGACCAAATCCGGTCTGTCCGTCATGGAAAGGGCTTTTGCAGCTGTCTCCATGGAGTAAATCAGCAGGCCGTCTCCCGCCAGCACCGCCATGTCATAGCCGTACTTGACCCATGCCGTAGGAAGTCCCCGGCGCAGGGTATCATTATCCATGCAGGGAAGGTCATCGTGGATCAGGGAGGAAGTGTGAATCATCTCAATCGCCGCCATAAAAGGCTCGATCTCTTTTCCCCGGCCGCCAAATAAGCGGTAGGTTTCTTCCATCAGCATCGGACGAAGCCTCTTTCCTCCAGCCCGGACACTGTAGTCCATTGCCGCAAGCACCGTACTCTGATAACCCTCCACAGGAGGAAGATATGACTCCACAACTTGTTTAACTTCCTCTGTGCGGGCAGAAAACATTTCTTTAAAGTTCATGTTCCTCACCATTTTCCTCTAACACGATAATCTTTTTTTCAACTTTATCTATTTTTTCATTGCAGAACTTTACCAGCTTCATGCCGGTCTCATAATACTGAAAGGATTCCTCCAGGGAGCATTCTCCGCTTTCCAGTTTTTTAATGAGCTCTTCCAGATCTNNCTCCAAATGTCTCTTCAATGGTTTTTTCTTTTTTTGCCGCCATAAATCAGGTTCTCCTTATTTCCTGTCTCCATGAACTTCGTCACGCCGGCTGCCAAATTAACCGGATTCCGCCGGAGCAACGCGGGAAACCACCGCCTCCATGCTTCCATCCCTAAGCCTAAGTCCTATCCTGTCACCGGCTTTTACCTGCTTCACGGAATCGATCCGCTTGTCTTTTTCATCGGTTACAAAACCGTACCCGCCTCCCATCCTCTTTAAAGGGGATTCTGCTTCCAGGCGGCTGATGAAAAGCTCCAGCCTGTGTCTGTCCCGGACTGCCTGCTTTTCTATGAGCTGTTTTATGCGAAGTTTTCCTTCTTCCACCCTTGACCGGTCTGAGGCCGCCTTGGACAGAATAAGGCTTTTTAACTTGTCCTCCATGTCCACAAGCCTTTGCCTGCTTTCATGGATACTGCGCTTGGGGTCATGCAGTTTCAGCTTTAAGGCATACTGGTTTCCATGGAACCGACAGCGTTCCAGCTTCCTTTCCATGGTCCTTAAAAGCGTGTGGCCGTACATCTCCACCTGCTCCTCAAACAGGCTGTGATCAAATACAGCCAGCTCAGCGGCTGCAGAAGGTGTGGGGGCGCGCATGTCCGCCACATAATCAGCGATGGTCACATCGGTTTCATGGCCTACAGCAGAGATCACAGGAGTGCTGCAGTTAAAAACAGCCCTTGCCACAATTTCCTCATTAAATGCCCACAAATCCTCAATGGAACCGCCGCCCCTGCCTACGATTAAGACATCAAGTCCCATCCGGTCCAGGGTCTCGATCCCCTTTACAATGCTTTCCTTTGCGCTCTCCCCCTGGACAAGGGCCGGGTAGAGATAAAGCTGCACATAAGGGTTTCGTCTGGCCGG
>DJBG01000188.1 GCA_002429965.1 Hungatella sp. UBA5982 | reverse complement strand
TTTCCCGCTTTTTTCTCTTCAAAAAGAGCTGCCTGTTCGGCGGTCCGAAACCGGACCATTCTTTTTATGAGTTCATAGGGAAGGGGCTTGTCATAGGGAAACTGAACCGTACCCTTTGAGTAACGGTATTCCTTCAGCTCTTCCTGAAAGGCAATGATGGCGGAAGGTGCCGGATGAAACCCAATATGCTTTTTCTCTGCGGAGAAATGAACCAGATTGCCGTGATAGACAAATGTGGCCATTCCCCAGCTGATTTTTTCCGTTGCTTCCGGTGCGGCCTCTTTTATGGTCTGGTACAGCTTTCCCAGGATGGGCTGAATTTCCGGGTTTTGGCCTGCAATGTATTCATCGATGGTGGTTGGGAGTTCCTGTTCCATATCCTACCTCCTCTTTCTATCGTTTATTTTATTTTACCACAAAAATTATGTTTTAAAATAAAAAATAAAATTCTTGTTTCCTTTTTGCTTTTTACAGAAATAATATCATATTTTCAATTATTTTGCTTTAAACCAGCACTGGCTTTGGGGAAATATCATAGAATATGGAAAGAATCTTATTAGGAGATTGCATAATGGGTTATTATGATTACGAAGGTTACCATCCCTATTCCAATGGTTATATCGCTCCATACTGGAATACGGCGGCATATCCCCTGTCGTATCAACAAGTGGTGAATATTGACATTTTCACATATCCCCAGAATCTTGACGGCGCTCTTGAATTAATTCAGGAAGCACTTGCAGGAGAAACCGAGGATGGGATATTTTATGCGTGGCTGATNNCGCGACAATGAAATAGGACATTATGTATTATTCCGGCAGATTTATCGTGATCTGACCGGTGTAATGGCGCCTGCTGTGGAAGGTGAGCCCTTTATGGAACCTGAAAGTTATTGCGATGGCCTGTCAAAAGCTTTGTTAGGCGAGCAGAATGCAGTACAAAAATACCGAAAAATCCTTTATGCCATGCAGTCACGCCTCCATATAAATATGATAACTGAAATCATCACAGATGAAATCCGGCATGGAATTCTGTATAATTATCTCTATTCTAAAAATGGCTGCGGGAGCGGGAGTCAAAGCCAAAACCAGAGCTAAAGCCAAAGCTAAAGCCAAAGTTAAAGCCAAAGTTAAAGCGAGAACTAAAGCCAGTCAGTTAATGCCTAAAAGCATGATTTTAAAGCAGCCGGGTCCTGTGGGATCCAGCTGCTTATTTATTGCCGTTTTTGTAAGATATTCACCAATAGGAAGGAAATCATGATATGATGAACATACAAGAAAAAGCATCAAAAACGAAAGTTGGAAAACATATGGCCATAACGGAAAGCAATATACAAAACCACGGTACCGGCATTATGAAGGAAGGAGAGGAATTAATACATGAAATGAATGAAAGCGAGCCGGCTTTTGGAGAATCGGCAATCTGGTGGCTTGGGCAGATCGGTTTTGCCGTAAAGCTTGCCGGCAGGATTTTTTATCTGGATGCGTTCTTATCCCAACATCCGAACAGGAAGATCCCGTCCTTGTTAAAGCCTGAGGAAGTGACAAATGCGGATTACTTCTTTGGCAGCCATGATCATACGGACCATATTGACAGAAAGGTATGGCACCAGTTATCAGTCAGTTCTCCAAATGCCAAATTCATAGTATCAAAGCTGCTTATCTCTTCTCTTTCCAATGATCTGAATATAAAAGAGGAACGGTTCATCGGACTGGACGATGGAATTACCCTGGAGCTTTTGGATGATATCCGCATGACAGGGATCGCCGCCGCCCATGAATTCCTCGACCAGGACCCGGCTACAGGCGCCTACCCCTATCTGGGCTGTGTCTTAGAAGGCGGCGGCTGTTCCCTGTATCATTCCGGAGACACCTGCATTTATGAAGGAATGTATGACAAGCTTAGGAAATTCGGGAAACTTGATGTGATGTTCCTTCCTATCAACGGGCGTGATGGCAGGAGATACAGAGAAAACATCATCGGCAATATGACGTACCAGGAAGCGGCGGATATGGCAGGTACTTTTAGGCCCGGTCTGGCAGTTCCGGCACATTATGAAATGTTTGACAAAAACAGTGAGGACCCGCTGCTGTTTGCAGATTATCTTACGGCCAAATACCCTGGCATAAACTACTGGATCGGCAGGCATGGAGAGCGGATTCTGGTTAAACGCTAAGGGATAAAAAAGGCATCCGAAGGAGGATTCGGATGCCTTTTTATTAATTTAACGATTTCTTCACACCCGGATTTCCTGTAAGAAGATGACAACTCGTTAAAATACTGTTTATTTTCCTTGGAATTTTGTTAAGAAGTCGTATATATTTTTGCAAAAAGACATGGTTTGTTCCTGTATTTTCCCGTTTTATCCTGTTTTATAGGGAGTTCACACTTCCCTATGAATTGAATTTCCATATTCTGCTTTTGGGTGTAAAAGTTGTGTAAATTGTACACAAAACAAAACATTGACAACCACTTTTAGTGTGATATAATGAGCACGAATTAATCGAAGATGCGGAAAAGATCATTCAGTTAGAGAATTTTGACGGTGTCGTTGATTTTTTTGTTCTTGATTGTGACGGATATAATAAAACAAAAACAGGGTGATGAATGTATGGGTGCGATTACAGGATTAATTTTATTTCCATTGGCTGCGGCGTTAGGGATTTTACTGGTTAGAAATGATGAGGTAAGGAATATGATTGTCAGGGTAGGAGCCGCTGGTACGGCTGTATTGACTCTGGCAGTTGTAGGGTTATATTTTAAGAATGGAATTGTTTTGTCCTTCCGCTGGGAAAAGACGATTGAAGTTATCATGGCAATGACAGAGACGGCAGTGGCCGTGTACGTGATTTCCCTTGGTATCCGGTATAAAAAGTATGTTGTTTCGGTTTTATCATTTGTACAGACGGCATCAATGCTCTGCTTTGAATTAACGGTAAAACATAAAATTGAAGTAAAACATGCCATGATTTTCGACAAGCTGACAGCAATTATGGTATTGGTTATTGGACTGGTAGGAAGCCTGATTTGCATTTATGCGGTGGGGTATATGAAGACATACCATATTCACCACAAGGAATATAAAGAAAGGAAAAGCTTCTTCTTCGCAGTTCTATTTTTATTCCTTTCCGCCATGTTTGGAATCGTATTGAGCAATGATCTTACCTGGATGTATTTTTGCTGGGAGCTGACGACTCTTTGTTCCTTCCTGCTGATCGGCTATACCAGGACAAAAGAAGCCAGAAACAATTCCTTCCGCGCCCTTGTGATTAATCTGGGAGGCGGAGTTGCTTTTGCGGCTGGGATCATTTTCATCGGTATTTATTACAATACCCTGGAATTGTCGGTGGTTACTTCCATGAAGCCGGAAGCTGCTTTGATGATCCCCGTGTTTTTCCTGTCCCTGGCCGCACTGACCAAATCAGCCCAGCTGCCCTTTTCCTCCTGGCTTCTTGGAGCGATGGTGGCGCCCACGCCTTCTTCCGCATTGCTGCATTCCGCTACCATGGTGAAAGCAGGTGTGTATTTAATCCTCCGTCTTGCACCTCTGTTAGGAGCAACTCCTGTAGGAAAAACCGTAACCTTTGTGGGAGGAATAACTTTTCTGGCCTGTTCCCTGATGGCTATTTCACAAAGCGACGCCAAGAAGATTTTAGCTTATTCCACTCTGGCAAACCTTGGGCTCATCATAATATGCGCCAGCATCGGAACCCAGGAATCCTTATGGGCTGCCATCCTTTTGATCATATTCCATGCAGTGTCCAAATCCTTGCTTTTTATATCCGTTGGCTCCATCGAGCATCAGATCGGAAACCGGGATGTAGAAAATATGGATGTCCTTCTTGGAATTTCAAAAAAACTTGCGCTTTACATGATGATCGGCATTGCAGGAATGTTTCTTGCCCCATTTGGAATGCTGATATCAAAATGGGTTGCTATGAAGGCATTTATTGATTCAAATAACATTATCATTGTCATTATTCTGGCTTATGGCAGTGCCGCCACATTGTTTTACTGGACAAAGTGGATGGGGAAACTGGTATCAAGGGCAAATATGAATCATCAGAGTGAGAGTAAATTTCATCTGGATGAGGAAATCCCCATTACAATCCTTGCGGCAATGGTAGTGGTGTCCTGCTTTACCTTTCCGCTGGTATCGAAATATGCCCTGATTCCTTATCTGACTGAGGTATTTGGCAGACCGGCTTCGATCCCCATCGGAACCAATGATATTAAGCTGATGCTGTTTATGCTGAGCATGCTCATCCTTCTGCCCATCAGTTTTATCCCGTTTTATAAAAACGATAAAAGAAGAAAAGTTCCGGTTTATATGGCAGGAGAAAACACCGGAGATAATGAAACGTTCTATGGAGCTATGGAAGAAAAGAAAAAGATGGAACTGCGTAACTGGTATATGGATGATTATTTTGGCCCCAAGAGATTAGCTCTGTGGAGCGATGTCATAGCTGCCGCAATTCTGGTCGGCGGAGTTATACTGATGATAGGAGGAATGGCGTAATATGAATATTGTAATCCTGATAGGAATCGCTGTGCTTGCTCCTGTTGCAGGCGGCCTGCTGACCGGAATTGACCGTATTTTATCAGCCAGGCTTCAGGGGAGGCAGGGACCGCCATTATTTCAGCCATTTTACGATGTACTGAAGCTGTGTCAGAAGGAATCCATTGAGGTTAATTCCATGCACCGTTTCTTCGTGTATATTTCACTTGCGTTTGTGGTATTTACCACGTTGATCCTGCTTTCAGGCGGAGATATCCTGTTAGCCATATTTGCCCTGACTCTTGGCTCTGTATTTTTCGTATTAGGCGGCTATGCATCCAATTCACCCTATAACACCATTGGTTCGGAAAGAGAGTTGCTGCAGATCATGGCTTACGAGCCCATGGTGCTGCTTACCTGCATTGGCTTATATTATGCTGAGAACAGTTTTTTTGTAAAGGATATTATAATGGCGAATACGCCATCGATTGTTTATCTTCCGGGAGTGTTTGTGGGACTATTATTTATCCTGACATTTAAGCTTAGAAAATCACCCTTTGATTTAAGCATGTCCCACCATGGACATCAGGAAATCGTAAAAGGCATTACCACCGAATATTCCGGCAAGGATCTGGCCGTGATTGAGGTGACCCACTGGTATGAGGTGATTATCTCTCTGACTTTGGTTTTTGTATTTTTTGCAACTGCTGCACCGATGAGCCGTGTTTTTGCGGTCATCGTGTGCCTGCTGGTTTATTTTCTTGAGATCATTATAGACAATGGAGCCGCTAGGCTTAAATGGCAGCAGGCTCTTAAATCAGCGTGGATCGTAACCGGTATTATGGGTACGGTGAACTTAATTATCCTGTCATTTTTCAGATAAACTACTGGCAGGTCATGAAAACTGCCCAAAGGCGGAATGGAGGATATTATGAGTGTCGTAAAAAAATCGCCCTGGATTCTGCATTATGACGGTACAAGCTGCAATGGCTGTGACATAGAAGTGCTGGCATGTCTTACGCCCCTTTACGATGTGGAGCGTTTTGGAATTATTAATACAGGCAACCCAAAGCACGCGGATATTTTACTCATTACCGGAAGTGTAAATGAACAGAATATACCGGTCGTAAAGCAGCTTTATGAACAGATGCCTGATCCAAAGGCAGTGGTGGCAATTGGAATCTGTGCCACGTCAGGAGGCATTTTTGCAGAATGCTATAACGTGGTCGGCGGAGTAGGAAAGGTAATTCCGGTGGATGTTTACGTGCCGGGCTGTGCGGCCCGCCCGGAATCAATCATAGATGGTGTCGTGAAAGCACTTGATGTTTTGGAAGAAAAGAGAAAGAAAACCGGCAGAAAGAAATCTTAAGGGCTGCGGGGCGGCAAAGAAGAAGGTTGAAAGAAAAGGATTTTTCAACTTTGAATTTGTGAATCAACAGGATATGCAAGCATATCCGCTTGATTCATTAGGAGGCAAA
>DJBG01000185.1 GCA_002429965.1 Hungatella sp. UBA5982 | reverse complement strand
GTTGCAGCGGCAAATAAAGGAGTTGCCGGATGGGCAATCCCCTTATCAACAGAATCGCCCAGTGGTATTCAGAACAATTTCATGAGCTGGTTATGGGCTTCG
The DNA here is from genome assembly GCA_002429965.1 of Hungatella sp. UBA5982. Classification (GTDB taxonomy): domain Bacteria; phylum Bacillota; class Clostridia; order Lachnospirales; family Lachnospiraceae; genus Lacrimispora. Next base: position 8,583 of record DJBG01000185.1, on the reverse strand, counting down.
GGCGGAACGATGCTGAAAGACGGAAAACCGGCTTTGATAAATAATCCATTAATGACAGACACAGTAGATTTTGTAAAAGGTTTATTTGATGCAGGAGTCGTAGCACCAGGTGCTTATTCCATGAAAGAAGCAGATATGGTAGAAGAGTTTACAAATGGCCGTGTCGCATTTATGACAGATTCACTGGCACACTTAACAACAATTAAGAAAGAAGCACCTGGCTTGAACTTTGAATTTATGCCTGTTCCGGTAAAAGAAGGTTATACGGGAAAGAGTGGCATGGATGTGGCTAACTGGGGAATCGGTGTTGCAGAAAACTGCGAACATAAAGCAGAAGCTATGAAGTTTGTGGAATATTTAATGAGTCCCGAAGTAAATGCCAAACTTGCAGTATATGCAAATGCCTTTCCTGGAAATGTAAATGCCAATCCGGATTATTCGAAAACTGATGAGTTATTTGTAAAAGCATATGATTTATATCAACAGTGTTATGCAATCAATGAATTTACCGGACTTCCAACATCTGAAGAATTAATGCGACAGTTTGATGAGCAATTACAGCTGTATATTGACGGCGATACGGCCGGGGCTGCAGATATGCTGTCTGCAGCACAAGAGATTTGGGAGGAAGCATTCCAATAAAGTCGAGGCAGGCTGCATGATAGAATCGTGCAGCCTGATATTAAGAAGGAGGGAATGGGTGAGTTGGCTAAGGANNGAGAAACGATAAAAAAGGAAAGCAGCGGTAAGATGTCACAGATCATGAAAAAGAAGTGTGAACCTTACTTATATCTCCTGCCAACAATTGTGCTTATGCTTCTATTGTTGATTATCCCGATCTGTATGGTGATCCGGTATTCTTTTTTTGACAATGTTATTATCAAAAAAGATCCTGTATTCGTTGGATTAAAGAATTATGGCATGATATTATCTGACAAAACTTTTTTTGTTGCAGTCAAAAACACATTGTTTTTTGTTGGTGCCAGTGTAGTTATGCACATGCTTTTAGGAATGCTGTTTGCCATCCTTCTCAATACAAGTTATATAGGAATAAATTTGAAAGCATTTTTCAGAGTGATTTATGTGCTGCCCTGGATGTTTACAGCATCGGTTATCGCAATATTATGGAAAATGATGATGAATCCCAATGGAATTATCAACTACCTGTTACAAATCGCAAATCTTACGTCGTCACAAATAGAATGGCTGGGTTCCAGGAATTTTGCCCTATTCTCAGTAACCTTGATAAACATATGGGCAGGATATCCATTTTACATGGTTAGTATCCTGGCAGGACTTCAAGGGATACCCACAGATCTTTATGAAGCATCGGCAATTGACGGTGCAAATGCAGTACAACAATTTTTCCGCATTACAATCCCTCAATTAAAACCAATAATTATTAGTTTGCTGATGTTGGATTTTGTATGGACGATACAGCAATTTGCTTTGATTTGGATGACCACAGGCGGGGGACCAATTAATGCAACAGAAATGATTAGTACTTTTATTTATAAAAGGGGATTCAGTAAATATCAATATTCCCAGGCTTCCGCATCAGCAGTGATCTTACTGGTCGTATGTTCTGTCATAGCTGTTTTTTATGTGCAGCATCAGAGAGAGAGGGACTGATTATGGTAGGAAAGAAAAAGTGGTACATGAAAATTTTAATTATGATCCTTCTGATAACCGGAGCATTATTTTCAGGATTCCCTATATTGTGGATGCTGCTGAGTTCATTTAAGCCTAATGCGGAAATCTTTGCATGGCCGCCAACATGGATATCAGAGAGTTTTAGCTTGAAAGCCTATATTTCAATCTTTCATAATCCTGAAAAAGTCAGATTTTTTATCAATAGCTATTGCATTGCAATGATTGTAGTAATTTTCACATTGATCATTGGGATACTTGCATCTTACAGTTTCAGCCGTTTCGATTTTCCGGGAAAAGGTGTTATCAATACCGTCATAGTCAGTGTGCAGGCAGTCCCCCCGATCACCCTTTTGATTCCGTATTTAAGCCTGATTGTCAGCCTGAAATTATACAATACATTTGGCGCATTGATACTGACGTATATGCTGTTTACATTGCCCTATGCGATCTTGATGATTACCGGATATATGAATACTCTGCCGAAAGATTTGGATGAAGCGGTAATGATTGACGGAGGTTCAAGGTTCATGGCTCTTTGGACAGTACTGGTTCCTGTATCAATTCCCGGCCTGGTTTCGGTGGGAATGTATACATTCATGCAGGCCTGGAATGAATATTTGTTTGCATTGGCATTGACTAAAACAAATGATATGCGGACGGTACCGGTGGGCATTAGCCTGCTGATGGGGCAGCATGCATATGAGTGGAATCAAATGATGTCAATGAGTGTATTGGGTTCCTTACCTGTATTGATCCTGTTTTTATTTTTCCAGAGATACTTTATTGCCGGTATGACAGCGGGTGCTGTAAAAAATTAATACGTATGATTATCCGGAGACGGAAATCTAATAAAAAGTTGGAGGAAAAAATTATGCTGTTAAACATGAAAGAATTATTAGCGGTTGCAAACGAAAACAATTTTGCGGTGCCTGCATTTAACATCAGCTCCTATGCGATGTTAAATGGAATTATGGAGGCCTCAGAAGAAGAAAATGCGCCTGTTATTATTTCGATCCATCCGGATGAGCTCAGCCATATTGGAGTAGATGTCATTTCTGCGATCAGACAGAGGGCTTATAAATCAAATATACCGGTTTGTATTCATCTGGATCATGGCGCCTCTTTTGAGCAGGTCATGGTAGCGATTCAGACAGGATATACATCTGTTATGATTGACGGTTCAAGTCTTCCGTTTGAAGAGAATATTGCTCTTTGTAAAAAGATATGTGAAGCAGCACATGCAGCCAATGTATCTGTAGAGGGCGAACTAGGCACAATTGGAACAACCGATTCCACAGAAACAGAAAATCAGGTAATTATTTATACAAAGCCGGATGACGCTGTAACGTTTGTAGAGGAAACAGGTGTTGATACACTGGCAATTGCAATAGGAACATGTCACGGATTATATCCTGCTGGTATGAAGCCGGAATTAAAATTAGATTTATTAAAAGAGATCAAGTCAAAAGTATCTATTCCACTCGTACTTCATGGAGGATCTAATAATCCGGATAAAGAAATTGGAGAATCCGTAACATTGGGTGTAAATAAAATCAATATCTCCAGCGATATTAAAGTGGCATATTATAATAAAATGCGGGAAGTTCTGACAGATAACAGCCTAAGAGAGCCAAATATGATCGAACCACCTTGCATGAAAGCCATGAAGGAAGTGGCGTATCACAAGATCCGGCTATTCAAGGCGGATGGAAAGGCCGCACTTTATTAATCAGACATCATATCATAGCCCTGTACAATCGAAAAATACAGTTTTTATTTTATGGGGCAGAGCTGATTTAAGAAAAATAATCGCATGAGAAGGTGGAGAGGATAGAATGAAGGCCGAAGAAAAATATATTGAAACATACGAAAAAATGGAGCAACTGATTGGATCCAGAATTAAAAACAATGCTTTTACAGCACTGGGCTATACGAGTAATCTGGATGTATTGTGTGATTTTCAAATAGAAACATTCAATCAACTTTTAAACAGATATCTTCCGAATGCAGATTTGGTCAAAATGAAAGCGGCAAAAAAGATTACAGGCATGGAGGAATTCTTAGAAACCATTGTATATTATTGCATGCATGGAATCGGCGGAGAAGTTGATATTTCGGATTTCCATATTATAAAGGATACTTTTGCAATAAAAAAGGGCATGGGCGGAACTGCGACCCAGGGAGCTATGGCTTTGGCAGCAGTAGCATGTCCTTCCATTGTTCATTTGACGGATGATTCGAAAGAAGTATGTGATATTTTAAATTCCCCATATATTTATACGGTTTCCAGAGAAGGAGAGCTGGTTCATACAGATCAGATCATGCAGACGGCGGAGCAGGAAATACACTATATCATTCAATTTAAAAAGGGTGATGTGATTTGCCTTGGCAGCCGGAAGCTTACAATTCCGACATCAAATAGGCTGATCATAACCAAAATTACGGTAAATGAGATGCTTCCTTTCTCTGCTTCCTATTTTTCCTACGTAGAAACCCATGCCGCAGATATTAAAAGCAATGTTCTATCAAGCTTTAATGCAATTCAGGATAAAGATATTTTAGAACAAAGGCTGACTTATGTAAAAGAACATATCAAAAAATACAAAGCAAATAATAAGGCTGGAATTATTTATTTTGAAGATGCACATTACCATAATAAGGAGGTCCGGCAGCTATGCCTGAAGACGCTTTATCCATATGTTGACATTTTGAGTTTAAATGAAGAAGAATTAGAATATACCCTTAATATGTATGATTTCCCCATAGAAACCGATGATATATATTCTTGTATCAGGGGAGCATCTTATATTAAGGAAAGATTTTCAGTAAAAAAAGGTATTATCGTACATACCAAGAATTACTCTATGTATCTTGGAGAAACGTTGAATGCGGATATTGAAAAAGGCTTAATGCTTGGCAACATGCTGGCGACTGCAAAAGCGGTCAATGGGTGGTATGGGACAAAAGAACAGATAGGAGAAGTCATAAAGCTGCCATTGAGTGAAAAAGGAATCAGAAACAGGGAGTTGATAATAAAAGAGCATTTTACCAGCGAGGTAATTTTAGTACCGTCTAAATACATTGACAAACCAAAGTATACCATTGGATTGGGGGATTCATTTGTTGCAGGTGTCCAGATGTGTTTTGAATAAAAAGCTTGAAAAAGGGTGTGTTTTACGGCAATATAGTAGATAGGAAGGGAGGGACATGATGCTAGACAAACCTGTATTAGATGTGATCAAGGATAATTATGGAAAGATTTTCTCGGCGGAGAAGAAAGTAGCAGATTATGTTCTGGAACACCCGCAGGAAGCAGTAGATGCTAATGTTTCTGAATTGGCAAAGGCTAGCGGAGTGAGTGATGCAACGGTTGTGCGTATGTGCCATCATCTGGGTTATAAGGGGTATTACCAGTTTCGGTTGATGCTGGCAAAAGATGTTGGAAGAGATGAAGGAGAAGAAATTGAAGAGCTGCAGAACACTCCCAATCCAGTAATGAAAATTTTTCAAAAGTATGTGAATTCATTAACAGCGGTAGCAGAAACTATTAACGAAGAAGATATGAAGTCCTGTGTGAACTTGATAAAGTCCTGTAAACAGGCTCATATTTTAGCGGTAGGAAATACAACCCCGCTGGCACTTTATATGGGATTCAGATTAGGAAGACTGGGCGTGAAATGTACCAATGATATCTCACCGGAATATTTTTTAAATCATGTAAATCTTGCTGATAAAGAAGATATTATTATAGCAATTTCTCAATCAGGAAGTTCCAGACAGGTGATACAGGGGATGGAATTGGCCAAAGAGAAAGGCCTTAAGATGATGGCCATTACCGGATATAGACAATCGCCGATATCGGAGCTGGCTGATTATGTATTGATTTCAAACGGAAGAAAGGAATCCTTTGATTATTATAAAAATTATGCTCATCTGAAGGAGACGGCATTAATTGATGCTTTGTTGGAGTTGTTAACAAACTGGAAAAAGATTGAGGAAACGGATGCGGATAAACCAGAGGTTATTTTGTCTGAATATAAGTATTGATACAGGAGAATCAACGTTGTGCCGTAGAGGAGCTGACTGATGAAAAGATCAGAATCAGGCAGCAGCGTACAACTGGGGGAAGTCAGGTCATTAGCAGTATCGTAAATTTATATAAGAAATCCTTATTAGTGCTTGAGCATTAATAGGGATTTCTTCATAAATACAACCTATGGATCAAAAAAAGCCCGTTACGCCAGTGCATTCCGGCCTGCCCCATGGTTTCAGTATACACCATGGGTTTTCAAACATATGATTTAGTAAGGGGTGTTATATTAAAGCCATCCTCCGTCAAGGCCGATGACCTGTCCGGTCAGATAGGAATTTTTATAGCCCAGGTGGTATACCAGATCAGCTACCTCCTCTGCTTTTCCCAGCCGTCCGGTAGGGATCCCGTCAATGAGAGCGATTAATTCCTCCTCCTCCAGAAACTGGTTCATTTCCGTATCAATGGCTCCGCAGGCAATGGCGTTGACCTGGATATTGCTTGGAGCCAGTTCCTTGGCCAGAGCCTTTGTAAAAGCGTTGATGCCGCCTTTTGTAGCGGAATAAGCGACTTCGCAGGAGGCACCTGATATTCCCCATACAGAAGAGATGTTTATGATCTTTCCTTGCTTTTTTTCTACCATTCCGGGAATGGCCAGCTTGCAGCAGTTGAATACTGATGTCAAGTTGGTGCGGATAATCCGGTCCCAGGCATCCGTGCTCATATCCTGTAACAGGCCGATGTAGGAGATGCCAGCGTTATTAACTAGGACATCCAGTGTACCAAACTGCTTGCGCACCTGTTCAAAGAGTGCCTGGCACTGGTCCATGTCCCCCATGTCCCCCATGCAGGAAAGACAAGATACTTGATAGGCTTCCAGCTCCTTTTTGACTTGTACAAGTCGGTCCTCACTATGGAGGCAGTTGATGACCACGTTATATCCTTTTTTTGCNNTAACGGCAACAGCTTTTCCGATTCCCCGGGAAGCTCCGGTTATGAGTACTGTTTTTCTAGTCATAACATCACCCCTTCTGTCGATTTTTGATATCTTTATTCTATCAAATCGTCGGGAAGAATGCAACGTGGTCGGATAAAGGGCTATTTGCATTTTTTGTGATTTTGTTACGGACCAGGCATTGCATACTTAAGGGCTGGTGAGATATAATGAAGATAGAAAATCTAATATCAGATAGAATAGAGAAAGCAGGTAGATAAATATGAATGAGATTTATGATGTGGTGATCATCGGATCCGGGCCCGCGGGGCTTACGGCTGCGGTTTATGGTAAAAGGGCTGAGCTTAAGATGGTTGTGATCGAAAAAGAGATGGCAAGCGGCGGGCAGGTCCTTAATACCTATGAAGTGGATAATTACCCGGGGCTGCCTGGAATTAACGGTTATGATCTTGGAATGAAGTTCCGTGAACATGCGGAGAAGCTGGGAGCAGAGTTTTCCACAGACGAGGTTCTTCGGATCGAAGCGTCTGACGGGAAATTTACCGTAGTAGGAGAAGAGAGGACCTNNTATGCGACAAAGACGGTCATCATCTCTACCGGAGCCCAGCACAGGAAGCTGAGCGTGATCGGAGAAGAAGAGCTTACAGGCATGGGAGTTTCCTACTGTGCTACCTGTGACGGTGCATTTTTCCGCAATAAGGTGGCGGCAGTGGTGGGCGGCGGTGACGTTGCCATTGAAGATGCCATTTTCCTGGCCAGAATGTGTAAAAAGGTATACTTAATTCATAGGAGAAATAAGCTGAGGGGGGCAAAGACTTTGCAGACCCAGCTGTTTAACCAGAAAAACGTGGAAATCATCTGGGATACCGTGGTAGAAGAAATCGAAGGCGGAGATCAGGTGGAATCCTTAACCATAAAGAATGCCAAAAACGAGGAATCGAAAAAGCTTGCGGTAGACGGAGTGTTTATAGCGGTAGGAATCAACCCGCAAAGCGAAGCGTTTAACAACCTGGTGGAGATGGATCATGGCTATATAAAGGCCAGTGAGGATTGTGAAACCAATGTTCCCGGAATCTTTGCAGCCGGCGATGTGCGAACCAAACAGCTTCGCCAGGTTTCCACAGCTGTTTCGGATGGCGCAAATGCCATTACCAGCGTAGAGCGGTTTCTGACACGGATTTAATTGAACCAAAAGAAAAGCAGCCGGACAATTGTCCTGGCTGCTTAAACTGTAGACAAAGTGTATTGAGGTTCGTAGAAAACCATTCTTCCGCTTCATGTCCTCCGAAAAAAGACGAAGAAACTATCTTTTTTCTCCTCTTTTACTTACGTGGAAAATGGTTTTCTACGAACCGGAAAGTTTATCGACAGGCTAGGGCATTGCTGATGCAGTGCCTTTTTTTTGACCAACAGCTGCTATGCCTACCGAATTTGGAAAGTTAGTGACCAAATTCAGCTATTATATTGGATATTGTGAAATGGTGTGATATTCTAAGAAAAATATAATAAAAGTATTTCTCTTGTAACAGGTACGTTATGTCATTTATGAAAATCAATAATCTCTTCTGTTGATATTCAATTTGATGGATTAAGGAGGTAATAGCATGGCAAATGAATCGGTAAAGGCTGGAGTTAAAGTTACCCGCGAGGCTGCGTATATAGGAGATTTTAAGTTTAACTTTCAGGGAAATCTCATTGAGAAATATATTGAGATGAAAGACGCCGGCAAACTACACAAGTATGAAAAAGAAGTCATGGAACTGATGGCCAAACATTATGCATTTTATGGGCAGTTCCAGGAAGAAAATGAATATGTAACAAAAGGATCGATTCTACGGTGCAGCGGAGGGAATAAAATGATTACATTCGATATCCTGAATGATCATGGGGTGGAAAAGGCTGGTTCCCCCTTAGGAATATGCACTGATTGCAAAGCGAATGAGAA
>DJBG01000023.1:17388-26128 GCA_002429965.1 Hungatella sp. UBA5982 | reverse complement strand
TGTTTTGTTTGATACAGGTGAAATGCAGGAAAGAGAGCACCAGTACCTTCAGATGGCAGAAGGCCAGAGACTTTCCGGATTGATTATCACCCCGGTTTCCGAGCTTGATATGATGACTCGGGATAAGCTGATACAATTTGAAAATAAGGGAATTCCGGTGGTTTTAGTTGACCGTAATATTAAAAATTCCAGTCTGGATGGGGTTTTTGTAGAAAATGACGCTGCTGCTTATAAAGGAGTGGAAGCGTTGATCCAGGCAGGTCACCGTAAGATCGCAATTATTACAGGTCCCAGTACTTCTATGCCAGGGAAGGACCGGTTAAAGGGATACAAGGCGGCCTTAAGTGATTATAAGATTGAACTTAAGGAAGATTATATTGTATCCGGAGATTTCAAGATCATCAAGGCATATGAACGGACAAAAGAATTGCTGCGGCTTCCGGATCCGCCGACTGCGATTTTTGCTTCCAATAACCAGACCAGTCTTGGTGTGCTCAAGTATCTTACCGAGCAGAAACTTAAAATAGGCAGGGATATATCAATCGTAGGCTTTGACCAGATCGAATCCCTTAAAATAATTGATTACAGGCTGTCAACCATTGAACGTGATGCAAAGAGGCAGGGATATGAAGCAATGGGAATGCTGATAGACAAGCTGTCCCATAAGGAGAGCAAAAGCTCCGGAAGAAAAATCTTTGTACCGTATCAGGTGGTGCTTCGCGGGTCAGAATTAATAAAATAGGCTGCGGTGAGCAGTTTATTTTTACCCCTGATATGTAACCGGTTACATATCAGGGGTAATAGATAATAAAAGAAAAGAGGAGAAGAAAATGGAAATTGCAAAATTAGTGGATCACACGATGCTAAAGGCAGATGCCACATCAGAAACAATTAAGAGATACTGTTCAGAAGCAAAAGAATATGGGTTTGCATCGGTATGCGTGAATACTTGTCAGGTACCTCTCGCTGCACAGGAATTAAAAGGCAGCGGTGTCGCTGTTTGCTGTGTGGTAGGTTTCCCTCTGGGAGCGATGTTAGCTTCCGCAAAAGCGTTTGAAGCTGCCGAGGCTGTGAAGGCTGGGGCAGATGAAGTAGATACGGTAATGAATATCGGCGCCTTGAAGGATAAAAATTATGATCTGGTGCGTGATGATATAAAAGCAGTTGTGGAAGCCTCCCAGGGGAAAATTGTTAAAGTTATTCTAGAAAACTGCCTCTTAACGAAAGAGGAAATTGTAAAGGCCTGTGAGCTTTCTATAGAAGCCGGAGCAGATTTTGTAAAGACATCCNNATTTAGTACAGGTGGTGCTGTGCCAGAAGATGTGGCACTTATGAAGCAGACGGTAGGGAACCGGGCAAAGGTAAAGGCAAGCGGAGGAATCCGTACACCGGAAGAGGCCAGGGCCATGACAGAAGCCGGAGCGGACCGGATTGGGGCAGGCAACGGAATCGCCTTGCTATAAGAAAAAGGAGAAGGATTATGGGGAATAAAGTAACAGTTTTCGGAAGCTTTGTAGTGGATCTGATGGGAAGAAGCCCCCATCTTCCGGTCCCGGGAGAAACCGTTAAAGGAAGTATTTTTAAAATGGGTCCGGGCGGCAAGGGATTCAACCAGGGGGTAGCTGCCCATAAGGCGGGAGCTGATGTGACCATGGTAACGAAGCTTGGGGAGGATGCATTCGCAGACGTGGCTTTAAATACNNTGGGAATGGATACCAAGCGGATATTCCGTACCGGACAGACAGAAACCGGCTGTGCGCTGATCATGGTGGATGAAAACACCAGCCAGAATGAAATCGTCGTCATTTTAGGCGCCTGCGACACGATTACAGATGAGGAAGTAGAATCTATTTCAGACCTGCTGGATCAGTCAGAATTTCTGCTGACTCAGTTGGAAACCAATATTTCTTCCGTGGAAAAAGTAATTGATCTTGCATATGAGAAAGGCGTAAAAATCATTTTAAATACGGCTCCTGTACAGCCGGTCAGTGACAGTATATTAAGTAAGGTGGATTTAATCACGCCTAATGAGGTAGAAGCTGAGATATTAACCGGGATACCGGTGGATGGGGAAGAGAATGCAGGAAGAGCTGCAGACTTCTTTTTTGAAAAAGGAGTTAAAAATGTACTTATTACGTTAGGGGGAAAAGGAGTTTATTTGGCAACTCCTGAGAAGAGGGGCATCCTGCCAGCTTACCGGGTCAGCGCAGTTGATACAACCGGTGCTGGGGATGCATTTAATGGCGGCCTGGTGGCAGCCTTAGCAGAAGGAAAGGATCTATGGGATGCGGCAGCCTTTGCCAATGCATTAGCTGCTATTTCTGTACAGAGGATTGGAACCACACCGGCCATGCCTGACCGGGAAGAAATTGACTCATTTATCAGAGAGCAGAAGAAGGAGATACGGTCATGTTAAAAACAGGAATTTTACACCCTCAATTAGCAAGAGTCATGGCAGAACTCAGGCATATGGATATGCTGGTAATCGGAGATGCCGGACTTCCTATTCCCAAGGGAGTGGAACGGGTGGACTTGGGCTGGAAGCCGGGAAGTCCTGCTTATCTGGAGGTACTGGAAGAAATAGAAAAGTATATGGTAACGGAAAGGGCTATATTTGCAGAGGAGGCACTTGCAGTAAGCCCAGAACTACATAAAAAGGCACTGGCTCTCCTGCCGGAAGGAATTCCGGTGGAGTATGTGCCCCATACGGAGTTAAAAAAGATGACTGAGGGGGCCAAGGCAATCATCCTNNACATATGGGAGGAAGGTTAGTTTTAAAACTGGAATCAATCGTAAAGACGTTTCCCGGTGTCAAGGCTCTTGACGGGGTTCATCTGGAGATTTTTGAGGGAGAAGTCCATGCCCTGTGCGGAGAAAACGGGGCAGGAAAATCTACCTTGATGAAAATAATCGCGGGAGCACAGCCTTATACTTCCGGTGCCATGTATCTGGATGGGAAAGAAGTGGTGTTTCATTCCGCCAAAGATGCGGAAAAACATGGGATCGCCATGATCTATCAGGAGTTTAATATGGTTCCGGAGCTGTCTGTGGCAGAAAACATGTATCTTGGAAGACTTCCTGTAAGTCCATTGGGGAAAGTGGATTGGAACAGGTTGTACCAGGAGGCACAGGAAAATCTGGATCATCTGGGCTTAAAGTTCAGTGCAAAGACAAAGGTCAGAAATCTGTCAGTGGCAGAGGCTCAGATGACGGAGATTGCCAAGTGCCTGACCATCGGGGCAAAAATCATTATTATGGATGAGCCCACCGCAGCACTGGCAGAAGAGGAAATCCAGATTCTCTTTAGGACAATTGAGGAACTGAAGAAAAAGGGAATTGCAATCATTTACATATCCCACCGCATGGATGAGATTTTTCAGATTTCAGACCGTCTTACCGTTTTCCGCGACGGAAAATTCGTTGCATCAAAAATCATTGGAGAGACGGATTATGATGATGTGGTATCCATGATGGTCGGACGCAATGTATCCAATCTGTATCCGGTTAGAGATTACAAAACCCAGGAAGTGGTATTTGAAGCCAGGAAAGTAAACAACCGTGGGGTACACGATGTCAGCTTAAAGCTTCACAAAGGGGAAATATTAGGGATTACAGGTCTTTTGGGTGCCGGTACCATAGAACTTTCCAAGTTGATTTACGGTGCCATTCCAATGGACAGCGGTGAAATTTACGTACATGGTAAAAAGAAGGATTGTTCTTCTCCCAGAAAAGCATTAGAAGCTGGAATCGGGTTTGTCTCGGATGACAGGAAGCAGGAGGGGCTTGTTTTATTAAGAAGCATCAAAGAAAATATCTCCATGTCTTCTCTAAAAAAGCTGACCAAAGGATTCCGGCTGGATAACAGGCTGGAAATGGACCGTGTAAAGGAACAGGTGAAAGCGCTTAATATTAAAGTCAGTTCTGCACAGCAGCTTGCCGGAAAGTTAAGCGGCGGAAACCAGCAGAAAGTNNAAAATATTAGCACATGCGTCTGGAGGGGTAAGTGAAAATGAATCAGGAAACTAAGAAACGGTTAATAAACCAAATTAATATATATCGATCAGTTTTGATCTTACTGGTAATCTGTATCTTTGCCGCCTTTTTGTCAGAAAGCTTTTTAAGTATTTCCAACCTGTTTAATGTTTTTAAGCAGGTGACAGTTGCCGGCATCATCGGATGCGGCATGACCTTTGTGATCCTTACCGGCGGAATCGATTTGTCCGTAGGCTCCATTCTGGGGTTTGCCGGAGTTGTAGCCTCCGGTGTGCTGGCGTCCACTGGCAATACCTTTCTGGCGGTACTTACAGCAGTCGCAATCGGAATTACCTGCGGAATCGTAAATGGATTTTTTATTTCTCAGTGCGGGATTCCCCCGTTTATCGCGACCCTTGGCATGATGACCCTGCTTCGGGANNCTGTGTTTTGGTTTATACCAAAGGTTCTCCTATACCGGTCAAGGTAGATTCCTATAAATTTATTGGAAAAGGTACGGTTCTGGGGGTTCCGGTGCCTGTTATTATACTGATAGCGCTTTTTCTGCTGGCACATTACATATTGACGCAGACCAGCTTTGGACGCAGCATTTATGCCTTTGGCGGAAACAGGGAAGCAGCCCGCTTATCCGGAATTTCCGTAAAAAAGACGGAGTGGATGGCTTACATCATTAATGGCTTTTTAAGTGGCATTGCGGCAGTGGTTTTAACAGCCAGACTGGGGTCTGCACAATCCACCAGCGGACAGGGGATCGAGATGGATGCCATTGCAGCAGTCATACTTGGAGGTACCAGCTTAAGCGGTGGAACAGGATTTGTTCTGCCAACTGTGGTAGGTGCCATGATCATGGGTATTATCGATAATATTCTTACGCTTATGAACGTAAATCCCCATGCCACCAATATTGTAAAGGGCGCAGTTGTACTCATCGCAGTTCTGGTGGACAAAAAGGTTAAGGCTTTATCTGCGAAAGCAGAATAAATAAAACTATTAATGTAAAAAAGAAGGGAAGGTAAAAGATTATGATCAAAAGAAAACACATGGCAGCAGTAGCAGCTGCAGGACTTGTTCTTGCATCACTGGCAGGATGCAGCAGCGGAGAGAAGGCGCCTGAAACCAAACAGGAGACCGCACAGACAGAAGCAGCTACGACTACAGCGAAAGCTGATGCAGAGGCTGGGTCAGGGGAAAAGAAATACGTGATAGGACTTGCGATGAATACTCAGACAAACCCATTTTTCGTGGATGTCAAAGACGGAGTACAGAAAGCCGCAGATGAATTAGGAGTGGAGCTTTATATCACAGATGCTCAGGATGACCCTGCAATTCAGATGAAGGATGTAGAAAACCTGATCACTAAAAAACCAGACTGTATCATCATTGATACCTGCGATTCCGATGCAATTGTTTCTTCCATTGAAGCATGCAACGAAGCCGGTATCCCGGTGCTTACCATGGACCGTGAAGCCAGCGGCGGGGAAGTAGTTTCCCATATCGGTTACGATGCCATCAAATCCGGTAAACTGGCCGGCCAGTATCTGGTAGACACACTGGGAGGCAAAGGTAATATCGTAGAAATCCAGGGTATTATGGGAACCAATGTGGCTCAGAGCCGCTCCAAGGGCTTTAACGAAGTTATAAGCCAGAATCCTGACATGAAGATCGTTGCCTGCCAGGTTGCAGATTTTGACCGTTCCAAGGGCATGAGCGTAATGGAGAACATTCTTCAGGCCAACGACCACATCGACGGATTATATGCAGCCAACGATGAAATGCTTCTCGGTGCTTTGGAAGCGATCGAAGCTGCCGGACGTCTGGATGAGATTACCATGATCGGCTGTGATGCCATTGATGACACCATTGAAGCAATTAAGGCAGGAAAGGTTGAAGCAACGATTGCAGAACCTCCTTTCTTCCTTGGAAAAGCAATTTTGAACTCTGCATACAATTATCTGCAGGGCAAAGACGTAGACAAGTATGTAATTCTGGACAATGAACTGGTAACCGCTGATAACGTAAATGAATTAGTCACAAAAGAATAATCGATATTTATATTGGCTGCGGCATCAGACTGGATTGATCGGTCTGATGCCGCAGCTCTTTATATGGGACGTGACAATATTTGTAAATTCTGAAAAGATTTTCGTTTTTGTTTGTGATATAATTTCTACAGTTTTTAATAATGATGAGCCGCATTCAAAAATATGAGACAGGAGGTGTTGTCATGATCATATCGCTTGATCCAAAGACCGTTGATAAGTTAACAAAAACTGAGCTTGAAATCGTAAATTTTATTAANNGGTTTTCGCAAGAGGGCCCACAACTTATGTTGGGCAGGAGTTTTCTTTAAAGCTTCAGCTTCTGGACTATGATGTCTTTTACACAGACGATCCCAACATCATGCAGGTAAAAGCTTCAAAACTAAAGGCAGACGATGTTTTGTTTCTCTTGTCTTTAAACGGAGAAACTCCGGAGCTGATCGCCTCTGCATTTACAGCCTTTCACCGTGGAAACCGAGTGATTACCTGCTGCTGTAATGAGAAGTCCAAACTGTTGTTATACAGCAATTATTCCCTTATCGGATATAAGCATTCCCATCAGGCAATCAAGGAATTTGAAGTCTCATCAAGAATTGCATTGCATATGATTTGCAGAATTATTATTGATTACATATCAACCTATCGCAAGAAATAACAGGGCGGATGAAAAATCCGGCCCTTTTTTTGTATCTTGGCTTTGCCGGGTTTTCAATTTCTGAAAAGATTTTCATGGGATTTCTATATATAATGGCAAATGAGCAGAAGTTCTGAAAAAAGGTGAGGTGCAATAGAAGATGATCTATACTTTGACTACAAATCCTGCGATTGATATGAATATTTCAACCAATGGGATACAGGCAAAAGTAGTAAACCGGACGTATGGTGCTGTTTATACTCCCAATGGTAAGGGGCTGAATGTAAGCTATTGTTTGAAACGGTTCCATATCCAATCAAAAGTTCTTGGCTTTTTCGGAGATTTTTCAGGAAAGTATATCGTTGAAGAGACTCAGAAGAAATCCATTGAAACCTTTCCGGTCTGGGTGGAAGATATCACACGGATTAATATTTTTATAAACGATGGGAAAGAGGAGTACAAGTTTGTAAATGAAGGGTCCTATGTATCTGACCGGAAGCAGGAGGATATGCTCCGGATTATGAACGGACTTGCTGATTTAGATACGCTGGTAATCAGCGGAAGCCTGCCAAAGGGGATCGGAAACCAGTTTTATGATGAGGTAATGGAAATATGCAGAAAAAAACAGGTAAAGGTAATTTTAGATATCAGTTCCGATTACTTAAAGGACTTAATGCATTACCGGCCATATTTAATTAAGCCCAATGATGAGGAAGTAAAAGATATCTTTGGAATCATTATGCGGGATGAAGCTGATATGGTCGATGCCCTCCACTATCTGCACGAGAAGGGGGCACAAAATATCCTTATTACACTGGGGGACCGGGGATCCTATTTTTATAATGGGAAATCTGTATTTTTTGCAGGTACAAAGAACGTTGAGCTGGTCAGCTCTGCCTGCGCGGGAGATGCATGCCTTGCCGGATTTTTAAGCGTATGGCTTGATCAGCCGGGGGAGGTAGAACAAGCATTAAAGCGTTCTGCGGCAGTAGGGGCAAACGTGGCTGAGAGCAACGGATTGGGACCCATGGATAAGGTAGATGATTATGAGAAGGAAATTGATGTAAGAAGGGTGGAATAAACATGTGGCTGTTTCATGATTGTCACAAGAATAGGAGAGAGAAAAATGCCGTTAGTTACTTCTAAAAAAATGTTACTTGATGCCCAAAAAGGAAACTATGCAGTCGGTGCCTTTAATGTGGAAAACATGGAAATGGTTATGGCTGTCATAGATGCGGCGGAGGAGCTTCACGCGCCGGTGATTCTGCAGACGACGCCGTCTACAGTAAAATACGGAGGCTTAAACCTGTACTATGCGAATGTAAAAGCAGCAGCCGAACGCGCTTCTGTCCCCGTGGCGCTTCACCTGGATCATGGCAGCAGCTTTGAACTGGCGATGCAGGCCCTTCGTGAGGGATATACCTCCATTATGATAGACGGTTCCCATTTATCCCTGGAAGAGAATGCGGCTATATCAAAATCCGTTGTGGATGCATGCCATCCGTCTTACATACCGGTCGAAGGGGAGCTGGGGCGTGTGGGAGGAAAGGAAGATGATCTGGAGGGCGGTGACGGAGGATTCACATCACCGGATGAAGCCGCTTATTTTGTGGAAAAGACAGGAATCGATTATCTTGCGGTATCCATCGGAACAGCACATGGCGTATATTCCGGGGTTCCCAATATCCGCATTGATATACTAAAGGAAATTAGGAAGAAGGTTTCCATACCCCTTGTTCTCCATGGAACCTCCGGGCTTGCAGATGAAACGGTACAGGAATGCATCCGGGAAGGCATTTGTAAAGTCAATTATGCAACGGATTTACGAATCGCATTTAGCGAAGGGGTGAAAGCGGTTCTAAAAGAAAACCAATCCGTTATTGATCCAAAAACTTATGGCAAAAGAGGCCGAGAGTCTGTAAAACAGTACGTATGGAACAAGATTTCAGTTTGCGGCAGCGGAGGGAAAGCAGGATATTATGAATAAGCTGATCAATAGCCAGGAGCGGATGGTACCGGAGATGCTGGAAGGCTATCTTTCCTTAAATCCAGACCTGTATTGCAAGGTACCTGA